>JAPKCA010000180.1 GCA_028823145.1 Flavobacteriales bacterium | reverse complement strand
CGTGAGATAGCCACCGGGATGATACATATTGATGCTACTGGGATTCGACCCCACATTGACCACTAAGTTCATCATATCGCAATCGACCGTTGTTGTTTGAGCGATCGACCATGGGGTGACTCCCAACATGAAAGCGATCAGGAGGAGGTTTTCTTTTTTCATCGAGTCGTTGGATTCAAACTTCGTGTGACTAAAATAGGCTCACAAACGTATTTTTCATTCATGCCTAAGGGTGTATATCAGCGGACCACAACTCGATACGTGCGACGTTGCAAGCCTTGCTCTAAGGTCAACAAGTACATGCCCGATGAGATTCCGTCAACATCCATCCTGAACTGTTCCTGAGGTGCAGGAAACCATGTTTGGATGCCGACGAGGTTTCCGTGGACACTGGTTAACGTTCCCGTTACCAATCCCGACATGGGGCTTGACCAATTCATCCAAATTTCATGATTCGTCACTGGATTTGGAAAAACATCACAAGTGAATAAAGGATTCGAAAGCTGGTCAATGCTTTGGAGCTCATCACCATTGATGACGTTGATGGTGAATCCATCTTGAAAGCCCCAGACCCAACCCAATGAATCCACGCTCACAGAAGCGCAATACGTATCAGAGCAGTTTTCGAGTTCGTTGGAAACCGTCAAACAAAGCTCATACGGGCCATTGGTATCGTACGTCCAAACAGGGAAGGGTTCTGAACTTGTTCCCTCATCTCCGAAACTCCAAAAATATTCATTTGATGCATCGTAATTCTCCAGGTTTATCGAAAGAACGAAAGGCAGGAGCTCTCCAGTTTCGTCCGAATATGCTTGAACAACTGCAAACGATGCGTCACATGCTCCATTTCCAGGATCCCAAGTGCCATCCCAATTGTTGGCTTCAACCCAGGCCCAAACATCGGCACAGGCCGCTTCATCTCCAGCGACGCCGGCCGTGATGGATTCCATCAGACCACAATACCACGTAAAATCCGGGTTGTCTTGGTTTCCGCATTCCAATGTAGCGTATGTCATGAGCAGTTCGGTATCGAGGTCCTCCAAGCAATTTTCGGGCTCATCATCTTCGCAAGCTTCCAAATCAAAATACACATTGTACCAAAAGCTGTTTGCTTGATTGATCGATGTGTCGGGGATTGCGCTCGCGGTGAACGTTTCCGCCTCCGAATTGCACCCCAAAATGGTCACATCCACATCGAAAGACAAGAAACCAGAGCTGTCTTGTGGCATGTATCCCCACGGCCACGTGCTCCATCCCGAAGAACCGACAAAAGTGGTTTCATATCCACCCGCGGGGCTTCCCCAAGGACTTACTTGAACAAGAACATCAAGCGTGTCGTCTTCAGCGGCATCCAATACGCTCCAGTGAAGTAAGAAAATATGTTCTGTGATCTGCGCTGAGGCCAGTCCAGAAACAAGAACGAAGAAGAGTGCCGTGGATAGTTTTTTCATGATTGTTGTTTTTAATCCTGCAAACATCTCCATTTTGTCTCGGACAATGCTTCACATAGATTCATTTCGACGCTTTTATAAAAGTCAACTAAAGCCAGTGAGAATCGTTCACGCTTGGGGGTGAATATTTACCGCTAATCCCGCACGACCTTTTGCTCGACGGTGCCATCGTCGTAGATGTAAAGTTGAATTTGGTTCGGTGTTCGATTGACCTCTCGCCCCAAGATATCGACTACTTTCTCAAGCTTTCTCCCGCCTGAAGTGGGAGTGAAAAATGACGCTGATTGGGGGGTCTCCGCGCACGTTTTAATCAAGTGTGCATCAGATGCCCCTTCATTGGAAGTGGCACCCAAAAAGATGTAACAACCAGCTTCTGTTTGTTGCACAGAATAGCCCAAATCTTCTGATTCTGCTTCGCCTTCGAAGGTTTGAGTCCATTCTTCGGATCCGTTTCCAGTTGTTTTGATCAGGATCATGTCGCTGTCTCCGGTGCTTCCTGGTAGATGGTCTCGGGTACCTCCGATAATATATCCTCCGTCAGACGTTTGTTGGACGGAACGACCATGATCTTGGGTGTCAGCATTGCCAAAGGTTTGGCTCCATTCCTCGGTGCCAATTCCGTCCGTTTTGACAAGATAAACGTCGAGATCTACATCA
>JAPKCA010000179.1 GCA_028823145.1 Flavobacteriales bacterium | reverse complement strand
GTTGTGTACTCACTGAAGAATTTCTAAATTATGCTCTTTCAAAAGGAAATGATCTGATCACGCCAATGCCGCTTCATGGATTTCCTGGGCTCAAACCGGGAGATTCTTGGTGCGTTTGTGCACAAACGTGGTTGGATGCTGTCAATGCAGGAACTGCGTGCCCAATCGATATGGAATCTACACATCAAAAGGCATTGGAAATCATTCCATTCGACCTCATTGAAACGCACGCTGTATGATTCACTTTTCTTCGGATGTATATCCAAAAACAAACCATCGCATTGCGGTCCAAGTGAACAAACCCCAGCCAATCATATTGATGAGGAAAAGCAAACGGATTGGTGCATCCGATAGAGTGATGAGTGCATCGTACGATAGAGTTGAGCCTGCCATTCCAAACGCATAGACTGAAAGTGCTCCAAGAATGGTGTTTTTGACATTTTTCCGCCCATCAAATGTAAAAGTACGATGGATGAAATGAGCGGACACGCTTGACACAGCCCATGAAATCGACCATATTGCCGTTTCGCTCAAAAGGTCAAGAAGAAAGGTAGATCGAAGAACTTCCCATATTATCCAAAACAGAAAGGTATTGAATCCTCCAGCGATTCCGAATCGCTGTAAAGTCCCGCGTGGGAGAACTTCTGCTACTTTTGGACGGTGCATTTTACATTCCCTCAGTCGTCATTGGTGACAACATCGCTGGGCTTTCCGGTGAGGACTCCGCGAAGTTTGGCATTATCGGTTTGGATTGCATCCAAAAACTCGTATTTGCAATTCATTGATTCGGCTAACACACCAAGAGCCAATGAGTCCTTTGGAAGACACTTCCCTCCAAATCCACGGTTGAGGCCAAAGATTGGATCCAAATGTGAAGGGCCGATGGGCTGAACTTGTTCTGCTGTGATCATATCGCGAATCGTGTACCAATCTTCACCCATCCCTTGGCAAATGTCAAACATTTGATTTGCAAAAATGACCTTCATTGCATAAAATGTATTTTTGGTATATTTGACTAATTCCGCTTGGGTCGGGGTGACGTGGAAGAGATTTTCTTGGCGGAGGACTCCGGCTTCTTTGTGTTGTGAAAACACGCGTTCGGCCACATCCGCATGATGAGTTCCGCATACAAGTAAGTCCTGGTTTGCGAAGTCTTCTAGGCGGCGGCGCTCGACCAAAAACTCAGGCGAATATGCAATTTTAAGATGAGGGTATTTTTCATGATAGGATTGTGTGGTTCCTGGAATGACTGTGCTTTTGATGACGGCGGTGAAACCATCTGGTAATTCATCCAATATACCTTCAACTATCCGGGTATCGCATGCTCCTGTTTCGGGGTGCTGAGGCGTTGGTACTGCAATATATGCAAAATCAACATGGTCGGTGACATCGGTTAATTGTGTGCCGCGAGCAGGGTCGTGGACGAATAATTCATGCGCTTTTTTGAAACAGTGCTCGATAGCACCGCCAACCATGCCAACACCGATTATACCGACCTTCATGTCCCGAGGGTGATGCTCCTAAGTATTGATTTTACGGTAAGTGCTATCGGTGTGGTTCAGGATTTAATTTTCCATCTTTGGCCATTTGAGATGCGAGCAAGAGCGTTTCTGGCGTCCCACAATCGACCCATGTTTCTTCTCCAACCGAGAGTAACTTTGCATTGCCGAGTTGTATGTATTGGCGAATGACGTCCGAAATTGAAAAGTCTTCACCTTGCTGAGACATTGCCGTATCCAAATACGTCCACAGGTTTTCATCAAAAAGATAAATCCCTCCAATCGCAAGGTTTGAAGGGGGGTTTTTAGGTTTCTCGATGATATCGGATACGTTTCCATTTTCATCGAGAACGGCGACTCCGAATGCTTCCGGATGTGCCTCTTCACGTGCAAGTAAAACACATCCAGGGTTTTCGTCTGTCGTGTTGAAGCGATTGACTTCTTCAGTTAACTCAAGCGTTGTTATGTTATCGGAGAAATACACTAAGAGGCGGCAGTCTTGATTGTAAGAACGGGCAAGGTTGAGGGCGTGTCCAACCCCCAAAGGCTCTTCTTCGAGGACATAGTGAATTTTTTCACCTTCAAATCCGCCACCGACATGTTGCGCAATTTGGCCAA
>JAPKCA010000069.1 GCA_028823145.1 Flavobacteriales bacterium | reverse complement strand
TGATGCCAAAAAAATGGGGGATTGTACAAAATGTCTCCTGGCTCGAGAATGACAGTCCAGCCGTCTGCTTTTTTTAAAATCCCCTCTGGTTTCTCGCCATTTGCTTGGCTTCTAAAAAACACAGAGCGATCGACAATTGGTTCAAGCAACGGAGCATTCTTATTGCTATAAATCCACCATTGCTTTCTTCCATGGACTTGTATGAACAAATTGGAACCGATCGCACAGTGCATGGATGTCGATGTCTTCGCGCCCCCTATGAACAACTGATGCTTGATGCTTTTTTTAGATCCATTGTTTGCTGCAGAGGTCAACCAATCCACATCCATATCTTTGAGCAGCTCGGGATGTTGATCCAGCAGAGGCAACAACCTTGCATAGTCTCCCCCCCCATTGTTCATGGATTCCACAAACTCGGCGAGTGATATAGATTTTGTCTCTTTTCCCTCGGAGTATGCCCGTTTGCTGTTTTCAATTGCAGCGTCAAACAAGATAACGGGATCCTCGGGGTATTGTTCTGCAAAAAAATCGGGATTCCATTTTTTAAAGAGCGGCCAGGATGACGCAACGTTCTTCAACACCACCGGTTGTGATTTGTCTCGATAATTCTTAATGAATTCTTCTACATTCATTCCATCAATGACGGGGACGGGGATGTGGTTTTCTCCGTGGTCCCCCAGCCCTCCAAGTTCATCAGGTATCTTTTCTGACAACGATGAACCTAATTTTCTCCTGGCATTATTTGCCTTTTTTGAATGCAAAAAATGTTCTGCGAGCCACAACAGGTTGTATCGATAACGATCATATCGGTTGATTTTATTGTTCATTCGTTCCAAGGTATTGAATTACTGAAGTGCCTGACCATTATTCATTGAATGCATCGTCCATTTCGATTTTGGTCAAAAAAAACAATGATCGTGTGCTTCACATTCGCTCAAATGCTTTTAATTTTCATGGGGTACAACCAAGATGTCCTTCATCGGCCAAGTTGGCCAAGGCTGCTGCAGTGCACGTTGAAGTTCTTCATCCGTTAAAGGCACGTACATTTTTTTTGAACGATGCACTGCGGAACTTTCTGCATTGTGAAATGAATCTGAATGCCCGAGCCACTGAAGCAATGCGTTCATGCTGGCCTTGCGTTTCTGGACCAAGTCAGGGAAAGCAAGAACCTTGTAGGGCAAGCAGTTTCTCTCGACGAGTTGTTTCTGGAGATTGCGGCGAAACCCTTCTAGAATTTCGTAAATGGCGAGGCGCTCTCGATCCGAAACAGGGACATCCGTCGCAGATTTCAATTGAATGGATACCAGCAATTCAGTGGAAGGCAAGATGTTATGTGGAGGGCGCTCGATGACGACCGCTTGCGCACCAGGAAAATGCTGAGCGATTGCCTTCACCTTGCCGGCCATAGCCGGATTCTTTGCCAGAAATCGCACATCCTCCGAGGCGCCAATGGCGTAGAGATGCCGTTGAACGAGTCGACGGTACCGACGTGTGATGCGTCCTTTCCGCTTTTCCGAAACACGTTCATCAAAGTGATACAACTCCCGCAGCACAACGGATTCCGGGTAGAACAAGCCCACGTACACAGTAGATAACGACCACATCAAAACCAACTCGTCTTCTTCATGCAAAAAGAGGCTGGTATTGTGCACCGCATTTAATTTACCAAACATCCTTTTGTCCAATTGAAAGACCACTTCTCGCGCCGAATTAGGGAGTCGTCTCCAAATCCACCGCAACACCTTACGCTGGATGACGGAAGGTGCAATCAAACACTCCCAAAGCGCCATAGACGAAAATGGCATGCCCGGGGAGTTCAAGGCATGAAGCACATTGGTCGTCCCGGTACGGGGCAGTGAAACCACAAAAACCGGACGTTTCACAACTTGATTCCGGAAGCTCGGAAAAAACAACCAATCCAACGCTAAGGCGACGTTGTTCCAAACCAATAACGCTGTGAACAAGGGAACCAACCAAACCACTCGGCTCACTCGGTGCCACCTCCAAGCACGCATACTTCCTTTTTTTCGTGAAAAAAGCTTGAGAATTAGATCAGCCATGTTGGTACAATAAACCGCCAATGGAATAGCCGGCAGACGTGCCGATGAAAAAAATCGAATCACCTTTCTCCACCCCTTCATTCTTGGCCAAATGATGGAAGGCCATTGGAATGGAAGCCGCAATACAATTGCCCGTGTTTTCCAAAATGTTCACCACCCGCTCAGGACTCACGCGCGCGATTTTTGGAATGACGCCGAGTCCGGTTTTGGAGGCTTGATGTGGGACGGTCCACGACACATCGCTCCACGTAGTTTGGGTGCCTTCGAAAAAACCCTCGATGAATTTCGGAATGTGCTTCAGCGTGAGGCGGAGCAACTCCCTTCCGTCCATTTGAAAATGATGCAATTCGGGTTCGAAGGCATAATCCTCTACCCATTTCGCCACACATCCACCTGGAATTTCCGCGGCCTGGATCCCCTCCGTATACAGCGTATGCCGGTGCTTCACCAACCCTACACGCGGATCGTCACTTTCTTCCAAAACCACCGCCGCCGCGCCGTCTCCAAAGAGGGTCAAAGTTTCCCAATTCGCAGGACCTATGCCCACACTGGCCACTTCCGAAGCCACCACCAGGATCCGCTTTACCTCCGGATCTTGAAGCATGTCTGCAGCCAACCTAAATGCCGAAATGAAGCTCAGGCATGAGGCGTCGACGTGAAATGCTTGGCACGTGGCCCTGTCACCTCCGCGCATTTGGCCCAGTGTCAGTGCTGCTTGCGACGGAATGTGTTGATCACTGGTTCCTCCCGCCGTAATGAGCACGTCGATATCGCAAAGCTCCACCCCCGCGTCGTCCAAAGCCGATTGTCCCGCTTGGCTGCCCAATTTGGCTACCGTCTCGGACGAAATCCAATGCCGTGTCTGGACACCACTGTGCTTGAGGGACCACCCTGCAGGCATCCCATGCTCGGCTTCAATTTTTTCGGATGATACTAGGGAAGGGAGATGCATTCCGCTTCCGGTGATGCGGCAAGGTTTAGTGACGTTTAGCATGAATTCTTCTGAATTTAGATCCCAATAGATGGCGTTTGGTTTCGAGCCTTTGGATGTCAATGTCTGCGATATCCTGAACTTGGAAGAGCTCGGTCAATGCCATTGAAGCTGCCTCCCAATGAATTGAAGGGGACACAAACAGCGCCAATTTGGAAGGACTTTCTTGAATGATTTGGTAATTCGAAATCTCCGGATGAGCTCCAATGATAGCTCGTCGAATAAAATCGGGGAACAGAATGCGTTCGTTGTGGAATTTCAGCACATCATCCGTCCGCCCTTCGATTTGAGAAATGGCGATCATATTGGAACCACAGGTGCACTCCGTGATATGCAGGATGTCATTCATTTTGTAACGCACGACCGGCTGGACCATGCGGCGCATGTCGGTGATGATGGGGACAAATCGCGTGGCGTCCAGCCAGTCCTTCTCAATCAGTAAGCCGTCTTCGTTCAGGTGAATGTTTCCATGTGCACATGATTGCCCAAACATCCCTTCATTGCACTGATACACTTGTTGGACCGTCACTGGGAAACACGCCTCAATCGCCCTCTGGTCCTCTGGAGATAAGACTTCTGCCACGGAAATTATCCGACTTGGGAGAATGTTGAGTTGACCGTTGTGTTGCGCCTCCACCAACATCATGAGCAAACTGGGTTGCCCCACAACAATATCCGGCTGAAGGCTATTAAGTCGAGCGATGTGGTTTTGCATTGGCTGCAACAAGTCAAAAAATCCAAATTGAATGAGCCTTGACTGCACGGACGTGTAAAGCTTGCTGTTGGCGCGCAAGAAAAATGCGACCTTCCTCCGCTTCAGTGAGAAACCCAGGATGCGTTGCAGCACCATCGCGACCCAATACGCACGTTCTTTCTCCGACACCAAAAACACCCCTCGGTTGCCGGAAGTACCCGAAGAAAGCCCCACGGTAATGCCCGAAACGGTTGGCGCAAAGTCTCTGCAGCGCTCCGCATCCATGGCAACCGACATGGCTTCATCTAACTTGATCCCGCGGGTATTGATGTCATCAAAATCTCGCATGAATTCGACCTTCCCCTGGACGGCAAAGTCCGCGATCGAACCGTCGGCGTCCGGTGCATATTGAGGAGAACGTGCCAACGTACGCGCACCAAATCGCTTCCACATGGTCCTTTGATGGGCCCGGGGATTGCGTTCATACCGCCATCGTTCAAACTCCAATCTGCACAAGGCGAGGAGCACCTGCAATTTGAAGGGGACCCTCATGGTTGCATTGGATTTACAAGCCGCGCATACGTCTCCGGACAATGCGTAGCCAAGATGGGAACAGACGGATGAACCGTGCGGACAGCTCGCAATTTGCTCAGTGTTACATGGTAGGCTTTCCAATCATCGAAGAACAGGCGCACAATGGGATGGGGTGTCCGATGTTCTGTCAAGGCTTTGATGTTCCAAATCGCATCCGCCACAAGCAAGACCGGCCCATCATTCTCTGTTTGGATCAAAGCACCGTGCTGTCCAGCTGCATGGCCTGGGAACGCGAACATGACGATGCTACCATCCTCAAACACATCCCAACCCGTGCCAAGTTGTGGGTGTTGCACCGAAGGGCAGGACTCAAATGACTTGCTAGTGGCTAACCAATCCACTGGCATCAAATCATGCAACAGCCCTTTGGAAAAGCCACGCCATTTGGGCAATGCCTCAAATTCCGCTTTGCATCCTGCAGATGTCCAACACTGCGCATCCGGAAAGTCGCGTAGGCCTCCGACGTGGTCGGCATGCAAATGGGATAGCAATACATGCTTGACCTCAGCGGGATCGACCTGCGACTTGGCCTCCTCGGCCTGGAGTATTTCCACGGCTGTCATCCGCGCATAAATGGAGTTGGGGAAGCTTCGTGTGAGGGCATGAAAACGCGAGGTGTAACCCGTATCGAAGAGAATCGTGCCTTCATGAGGATGCCGAAGTTCGACCCAAGTTGCAAAGAACTGAATCTTCTTGCGAGGCGCCCCTTTCATGACATGATGAGCTTGCGCCCAGCAATGGCCAGCATTTCTGACCTTCCATGCTACCTGGGACATGCGGATTGTGTTTTGTACCAATTCAAGAATTCACCGATGGCCTCCTCGACCGTTTGCTTCGGCTCATAGCCCAACAGCGCTCTGGCCTTGGAGATGTCCATACCGAAATCCTTGGTAAGCGTACCAATCCCGTACACCGTGAGCACAGGCTCTTTGCGGCCATTCAACCATTTGGCGTGCCATTCCATGAGCCGAGCAACCACAATCGCCACGGGAATGGGAATTCTTCGCGTGACATCCTCCAGCCCCAACTCCAAGAAAACCTTATCCAAAAGAGGCCACAACAATTCCGGCTGGCCATTGGAAATATTATAGGTCTGATTCAGCGCTTCTCCTGGGGCTTGAATCGCCAACAATATGGCGTCAACCACATTCGAAACCGGTGTCAAATCCACGCGATTTTGCTCAAGTCCCATTCGGCGAAGTCGCCCCGCCGAATGCGCTCGAATGATCCGTGGCAGAATGACGGTATCACCTCGCCCGATCAAGGCTCGCGGACGGAAAATGACGTGCGGCACATCAGACGCTCTAACCACACACTCAGCTTCTCTTTTGGTTTTAGAATAAACGTTTATCGGCGAAGGAAGGGGATCGCTTTCGCTAATGCTCAGCTGATCCTTCATTTGGAAGTAAACACTGGGTGAGCTGATGAAAATCAGTCGCTTCACGCCGTGCGCTTCGCACGCCTGCACCACATGTTCGGTCACCTTGACATTGGATCGCTCGAACGCACCCAGTGGGGCCATCTGGGCGCTGAGGGCCGCGGCGTGCACCACCACCTCTGCCCCACTTATCGCGTCATGAACAAATGCCTGCTCTTCCAAGTCACCGAGTTGGTATTTGATGTTGCTCGCTTCAACCGTGCTTTGGGGCTTTAGGGTTCGACCGATACCAATCACTTCCATTGCATTGGCATCTTTCGAGGCCAGCTGTTCCAGCAACCTCGAGCCCAGAAAACCGGTCGCACCTGTGACAACAATCTTCATCAGAAGTCGTGACTTAATAATTGCGGTTCAAGCCCATTGTTGTAGAGCAGCTTAAAGTGGGAATACATCGCAGGCAGAATGCGTTTTTTCGTTCTGTATACCACCGGATGTCTGGCTGACACATCGATTAAAATCTTCGTCAACGCCGAGTAATGGACGTGGCAGACATGCTGAAACAGGTGATGGATCACATGGTGATTGAACCCCCCGAACAGGTGGGTGACCAACATGTTTTCCGTAGCGTAGTCGCTTGTGGTCATCATCTGATGTTTCGCCCACGAATACGGCATCATGCCATGCTCATCGGGATCCGGAAAAAAGGAATCATCCAACATGTGGGTGGTCAACAAAACCACAACAATGGTCACACTGCCCGCCACCATCAACAGGATGAACGCCCAGATGAACGTCATCAAACTTTGGCCAGTCAAGGCCGCAGGAAGGAAAACGAGATAGCCCACGTAAAAGAGCTTGAAAAGCACCATTTTTATCACCTCAGACCACGGGTACGGTCGGTTCTTAAACCCACCGATTTGTTCGTGAAATATGTCCTTGAAATCTCGGTAAAACACCCATCTAGGGATGAAGATGGCGTAGATGAAAGGCATGTATATCCACTGCCATTTGTGAAACGATCGCTGCCGATCCTGAGGGAATATTTTGACCACTGCCGACTGTTGGATGTCAGGATCGTAGTTCATGATATTGGAAAACATATGATGACCCGAGACATGACGGTTTTTCCAGTTGAATGAACTCAAACCAAGTAAATCGAAAATGTGCATGGCCCAATCGTTGTACTTCTGGGTTTTGAACAGGGCGTGGTGCGCGGCATCATGGCCTACATTCACGCCGAGGAAAACGCTCCACATGCCCAAAAATGCGTAAATGAGCAAAATGCTTGTTGCGCTCAAATCAAACACCAGCGGGAGGGCATACCCCATGAGGTAGACCAGAGCCAACCCACAAACTTTCGCGTACATCAATGCATTGCCATAGATGCTTTGGTTGGTCGACTTGAAATAACCCCGCACCTCAGCGCGCAGATCCGCAAAAAACTCATCTTCATCGGGTGGGAATTTTATGGTAAGCTTTTGTGTGTCCATTGCGTGATTGTTTCGAGTTCATTTGCTTGAAGATGGCCGCAAAATCGGTTCTGTGTTTGGTAGCGGTCCAAATGGGCGGGTTGCAAGCCATAAGGGTCATCGCGGTGCCTGCTGCATTCATTTTTATGTTTCCAGCGATGTCAAACCAGCGGAACCCCACGCCGATGGAAGGGGTCACGTTTGTCACTTGGTGCCACCAAAACGGTGGATTGAACAAGACATCACCGGGTTCGAGCAGGCATTCCCAAATCTGGGCATACTCCATTCCGGGATACCGGTCATAATCCACTTGTTCAGGATCGAACAAGCTATAGAAATATGGTGTTCTGGTCACCGGCGGATCGAGCCAGATATCGGCCTTCGGCTCGATGAAATACCAATGTTTCTTCCCGTCCACTTGCGTGAATAGGTTGTGCTCACCTGCACAATGAAGCGATGTACGCGTTCCCTTTCCACCAATGAATACTTGATAGGTTTTACCGGAAGACCACTTGCTGCGCATTCCGAGCAACCATTTCCAATCAAAATCTTGGACCAATTCTGGATGGTCGTAAAGCAAGCGATTGAAACGGCTGTACTTTGACGTATCCCCTGTTTCAATAGCATCCAATACTGCAGCGAGGTTGGTCATTTCCACATTGTATCGGACCTCGGACGAGGCGGAAGCCAATGGATCAAAAATGGAAACTTCGTCCGTACCATAGTTTTCGCGGAGCCACGGCATCGACCATTCTTTAACGCATTTCCAGTCCATGGCCTTCCCCTCCAACACCACTGGCAAACCACGCTTTACGTATTGATCATGAAAATCACGATCCGAAATACCGCTGACGCGAGGGATTGCCTTCACTGGCTTTCGCCTCGGCTGGCTCATTGCCTTTTCGATTGCACTTGAAGTGGCCTTGCTGCGCATTCGGTGAAAGCGCATTGCAGGCACTCTACCTCCCAACAGATGATCCAATAAACGCCAAGTCTGATACCTCTTGAAATTGTCACTCATAGCAATACTGCAAAAGGTATATTAAACAAAACACAACCTAAAACTTACGCTATCGTATGTGAACAACTACTTTTAATTCTCTTCAGGTGCCGGAACCCGTTCACTGAGGCCTACCTCACTACAATCGTCCGGCGCTCGCGCGTCTTAAGACCGAGCACCTCGACTGCATAGATGCCTTTTGCAAAGGCCGAAGCCGCTTTGACTTTACGTATTACCGCCAATCATGGAATGGAGCCATAATGTACCAATTGCGCTTTGGCTACAGCCGACGCATTTTGGCTAACCACAGCAATTCTGCTGCGGAATAACCCTATCAAATGCCACAACACATGAAGCATCGCGAGTTGAAGGGAGATGTTCATGTACGGTTGGCGCGGGTTCTTGTTGTTCCCGTTGTTGTGCCAAAAGTCCTTTTTTTATTTGTCACAGGCATCCTAAACCGCCATCCTTTTATCCACTGTGAACAAGTCATTCACGCGCCCAGCAAGGGTTACAAACCAATACTCCCCGCACCTGTTGAAGATGCGGGGATTTTGAAAGTAGCCCGTAGGGGGCGACACATGAGGCTCGGAAACCCTTGTCAATGCTGAATTCCTCATGTTGTACACATACCCGAGTACCGCGCTGGATGCCGTAAAATCACTCTCCAACAAACTTTTTCTCTACCGAACCATCATCGTAGAGGTGAAAGAGGAGCTGCCCCCTGGTAAAGTGGACTTCTCTTCCGAGGGCATCCACGATTCGCAAAACTTTTCTATCCACAGAGGATGAATTCTCAATGGAACTCGTGTTTTGATAGATTCGAATTTCATTGATCCCACTTTCACAACCAGAAATAGCCAACTCGGTGAACGATGTCTGTGAAAGATTATCCATAACCAAGGTTTCCGAAACACTCGATTCACTATTCCCCTTAATGCTCACGATTCCCGTACTGTCCATTAAAAAAGCTTGAGTGCAATAGAAGCCGCAGTAATCTACAATGTCGACCTCCACCGCCTGAATGCCTTCCAAACTGGATAAGTCAACAGTGAGCCGAGAAGGCCAAACCATCACGGATTCTGCAAAGCCAATGGCCGGACCACTTGCTGCGAAATAACATGCATCTGAAGCGCAGTCGTCTACGGTTGTGCTAACAAAACTGAGATCTAAGTCCTGCTCTGTCCAGACTTCATTACACTGAACAGCCTCGGGAACGTTGTTCAGGCTGAGCGTTACAGATTGACCCTGTGACTGAACAGCTATGAACATTGCGAAAGCTGTAAGAGCGAGGTATGTTGATTTTTGTTTCATGCGATAAGGACTAACATACTAAAGCATTGGTTGCAAAGATGTTCCTTTATCAAGAATTCTTGCTGTTCCAGCTGTTGAGCCAAACGTCCATTTTCGTCCAGAAACTTTGAAGATTTTTGAGTGCCGTTTTGAGTGCCGTTCTGTGTCGCCTTGGCTCATTTGAAAAATCACAACAAACACAAAATCAGTCATTTAAACTTTTATAATAGTCTGTAACGGGCTACGCAGATTTCGAACGTAAAAACCTTCAAAACACCAGTGAAATCAAGGGTTTGGGCACAAAAAAAGACTCCGAAGAGTCTCTTTAAGGTAGCCCGTAGGGGGCTATCAACTATTGAGCAATGGCAGGTGTTTCAGAGCCTTTCAAATGGTTGTTGTTCCCATTGTTGTGCCAAATGGAGGCGGTTTTTGGGAGTGGCCTGTGCAGGCCTGGTAGCGGTTCAGAAGTAGAATCTGCCTTGCACACATAGCGTTTCTATTCATTTTTTTGGCATCTATTCCGAGCAATCAGAACCCAATCTCCAAATATTACCGCCAGGCCAAAAAATGACACCCTCCACACATTCGAATGTGACTGCAATTGCTGTCCCATCAATTGTTAGCGTATCGCCATCGAGTGAATACGCGACGGGGTTGGGTATTGCATCTGCTATATCCAGCGCATTCCAATAGTCTTCATTGCATTCTGCTTGATCACAATAGAACGTGTACCTGAGTCCATTTAAATATTCATACATCGTATTGGCATCTGCCACATCGCCGCTGTATGACCACAACCACCTTCCTTCAACCGTGAAGGATTCCGAAGCACACGATTGCCCAAACTCACTGAGGAGCCCCAGAACATCTACAACCGTCACCGTCCCATCGCCATCGCCATCGTATTGCAGGTTGCACTCAGTCTCATCCTGCTCACTCACATCAACGCCGACACTACCTCCCAAAGTCCAGCCTGCCTGCACAGTTCCTGGAATGACCTCCGTTTCTTCCCAAAACAGGTAGTCCTCAATCAGGCAAGCCCACGAATATTGGCTACCGTTGTGCCAAGCCGAATCATTGGTGTGCAGGACAGAAACATACATCGTGTCCGTGACCGGCATATCGAAACCAAAGGACACGTGATTTTCATCTACAAGTGTCTCTTCGTGCAGGACATTCCCCTGAGTCCAAAAGACGAGGCCTGGCCTGTTGTAAA
>JAPKCA010000178.1 GCA_028823145.1 Flavobacteriales bacterium | reverse complement strand
CCTTTCCCAAACGGAGGCCAAGGGCATCGTGCGTAAGGTTGCACTCTTCGATCAATCGTTGAAATGATATAGCTACTTCTATCGCATGTAAATCTTCGCGTTGAATATTTTCAACCAGAGCCATTTCCAATAAAGTCTGGTCGTCGGCTTCTCGGATATATGCGGGAATAGCATCCATTCCAGCTAATTGAGCTGCTCTGAACCTTCTTTCCCCGCTGATGATTTGATATTTTTCTGCTCTTATCCGATGAACAGTAATGGGTTGAATGATCCCCAATTCTCGGATACTTTGGGCCAATTCTTCCAAGGATTGAGGTTCAAAATCGGTCCGTGGTTGGTTGGGGTTTGCTTCAACTTGCGCAATGGTGAGGGAAGCAATGCTGCCGGCCATATTGCCAATGATAGGCGGCTCAGATGCAGTTGGCCGATCCAAAAGATTTGATGATGCGAGAGAAGACGCTCCATCCAACAAGGCTCCCAGTCCTTTTCCTAAGGCTTGTCTTTTCGCCATCAATCACGAATTGGGAACGGGGATGTATTTTTCCTCATCAGTCATTTGCGTCAACTTATTCCGTTGCAAAATTTCGCGAGCGAGGTTGAGGTAGTTCACCGATCCTTTGGACGATGCATCGTGCATAATGATGGACTCTCCGAAGCTTGGGGCTTCGCCCAATCGGGTGTTGCGGTGGATGATGGTCTTCATCACCAAGTCTTGGAAGTGGGTTCGAACTTCGTCTACCACTTGATTTGCTAATCGCAAACGCGTGTCATACATCGTCAGTAAGATGCCTTCGACGTTCAATGAAGGATTGAGATTATTTTGAACGATTTTAATCGTGTTAAGGAGCTTCCCGAGACCTTCTAAAGCGAAATATTCGCATTGCACTGGGATCAAAACTGAATCGGCAGCAGTTAATGCATTGACTGTAATGAGGCCCAGGCTAGGAGAACAGTCAATGATGATGAAATCATAGTCATTCTTAATCGATTCAAGTGCTTTCAACAGCTGCTTCTCTCTTTCTTCGACACTGATGAGTTCAATTTCAGCACCTACCAAATCAATCCTCGCTGGTAAGAGGTCTAAGTTGGGCGTTGAGGTCTTTAGGATGAAATCATGAATGACAGGAGTGCCAAGCAAGGCTTCATATGTCCCCAATGAAACCGTGGAAGGGTCAATGCCTAAACCAGAAGTAGCGTTGGCTTGGGGGTCAGCATCCACGAGGAGTGTTTTGAATTCTAAAACTCCAAAGCAAGCGCTCAAGTTGATGGCTGTCGTGGTTTTGCCTACTCCTCCTTTTTGGTTGGCAACAGCTATGATTTTTCCCATGGTAATAATCCTGCAATGAACAGATTGACACGCCCTTTGAACACAACGATAGAAAGCATCGCTTTCGCATCACATGACTCAAAAAGATCAACTAAGTGCAAAAACGATTGACGAAGAAGGCTTTTTATAGACGTTGTGGATGCCTCCCAAATATAGCATGAGCCCCCCGGGCCACAGGGGGAAAGTTATCAACGAGTTTTGCTTCCGTTGTTTAGGAAATGCACGTAAATCAGGTTCGATCAGAGGTCGTCGAACTGGATGTCGTCGGCAGAAGTTGATTCCGCTTCGGGAGCGACTGTTTCATCCTTGCTTTCCTGAGGAGTCTCTTCGCTTTTGGCTTCACGTTCTGCAATGGGGTCCCGGTAATCCCCAGTAGCCATTAGTTCTTGGATCTTTTCTACAGCATCCAAAAAGCCATCTTCAAAATTCTTAAAATCCTCTCGATAAAGAAAAATTTTGTGCTTTTGATAATGTACGCTGCCATCTTCTTCAAACCTACGTTTGCTCTCAGTGATGGTCATGTACAGGTCTTGACCACGTGTGGCCTTCACGTCAAAAAAGTAGGTGCGTTTGCCAGCCCGAACTGGACGCGAATAAATTTCTTCTCTGTTGGAGTAATCGCTCATCTTTCTGTCTCTATCGACGCTAAGATATTCGATGTCATCTGAGTTGCAAAATGAAAACACACATCCATTCAATTATCGGATCAGTTGCAGGTGACCGGAATAGGTTGTTGGGTAGTGAATTTGATCTTCAATCCATGCCTCCCAAAAGTAGAGCCCATCAGGTGCGTAATGATCTCCATCATGAACT
>JAPKCA010000177.1 GCA_028823145.1 Flavobacteriales bacterium | reverse complement strand
GTCGACAAAACCAAAATGCAGGCGCAAAACCACTGCTCTACCACAATTCCCTGGTAAGCACAAAAAAAGTTGGATTTGATGAAATTGAGTAAATCGATTATCCTTGTATTATGAAATTTAGTATAAATATTGGTGTTGGCTTTCTCTTGAGTTTCTTGGTTGCTACTCCTGTCCTTAAAGCTCAAGAAGAAACTGGTAATGAAGCGGTGAAAAATGACCGCTATGTGTGCGTTACAACGGTGAATCAAATGGTGCGTTGTGGTTATTTCATTGAAGATGATGGGCGTGAAATAACACTTAACACTCCTGAGTTAGGCTTGGTTATCATCCCGAAAGCCGATGTAATCTCGATGGCAGATGCAGCTGAAGGAACTCTTTCGCAGAGTATGAATCCTGTGAGCGCGAGAGCCAGCAAAAGCATCCTTGATCCGAATCGATCTCCACAATCTTCGCGGTACTTTTTTGCTCCTTCTGCTTTGCCTATGAAACGAGGAGAAGGGTATGCACATGTGAATTGGTTAAGTGCGAATGTCACCAATCAAGTATCAGATAACTTTATGTTGGGTGGTGCGCTTTCATGGGTGGGTTTTGGAGCAACGATAAAAGCGTCTGCCCGTCTTGGTGATAATGTGTATGGATCGATCGGCGGAATGGCGTTGTTGGGTTTTTATGGCAACGGACCTACATTTTTCCCTTATATCAATTTGACTTCTGGAGATCACAACAGTCATTTTTCAGTAGCCTTGGCGGCATTGACATTCGACGGCGAAGTTTCGCCGATGATCAACTTTAGCGCATGCAAAGAGATTAATCCTCGGCTTTGGCTCATCACAGAAAACTATTATTTCGCCGACCCCATGCTGTTCAGCGAACAAGTTTTGTTGTCTTTTGGAGCCCGATGGTGGAGCAGTACTAAAAATAGTTTGGGAGAGTTTGCACTCATGTTAATGATCACAGAAGATGGAGAAGCTCTTCCAATCCCCTGGTTTGGAAGAACGTGGCCTTTTTAAAGGAGGCAGTCGATAACCCGTGACTCAGGAAAATGCAGTATCAAAGGGTCGAAGGACTCGAAGTGCGTTTTCAATCGTTTTGGCAATCCTGAGCCACCCACCCAAAACCGCCTCCATTTGGCACAACAATAATTTGAAGTGCCGGTCATTGCTCGATAGTTGATAGCCGGCCCCCTACGGGCTACTTTCAAAATCCTCGCATCTTCAACAGGTGCGGGGATTTTTGCTAGAAACCCATGCCTAGGTTGAGTTTCACCCTTAGGCGTGAGCTCAAAATACTTTTGTGAACCTAATTTTGGTGACGCGAGTTTTGAAACACATGATACTATGAAACGAGAAATGCTTCTCCTGATGGGCTTTAATTTGGGTTTGACCCCATGGTTGAGCGCTCAAATGAAGACAACTGTTGATGTCTTTTCGTTCGTTGCGCATCTCCGCACGTTTAGCCTTTTCATACTCGCAGCGCTCACATTTGAAGCCACGAATGCCTTTGCTCAGGGTTGGGAGCAGACCTATGGAGATGGCATCATCAACTCGGGATTTTCGCTGCAGAAAACTACAGACGGGGGATTTGTCCTAGTGGGACACACCTATGCATCTGAAGATGAGTACGCGGATGTGCTGCTCATCAAAACCGACGGAAACGGAATGGAAGAGTGGAGCCAAACGTTCGGCAGTCCTTACGCGGAGGATTATGGGAAATCCGTTCAGCAAACGTCGGATGGAGGATTCATCATTACAGGAATAACCCACTTGGAAGGTGAAAACAGTGAAGACGGGGGATTGGATGTTCTCCTGATCAAGACTTATCCGAATGGGGTGATAGAATGGGGTCAGACTCTTGGTGGTACTTTGAATGATGTAGGCTGGTCGGTGTGCCAAACGTCGGATGGCGGCTATGCGATTGCGGGGTACACCGTGACAAGTTTGTGGGATGTTGAGGGACATTTTAAAGAGATCTACCTCATCAAAACCGATGCAAACGGAAACGAGGAATGGTCACAAACCTTCGGAGCCGAAGAAATGACAGCAATCGGTTACTCGTTGGAACAAACCGATGACGGTGGGTTCATCATTGGAGGACGAATTGGTCCGGGAAGAAAAATTCAAAACAACACCAGTTCCGACGCCTACCTCATCAAGACCGATGAAAGCGGTGCAGAACTTTGGAGCCAAACGTACGGGGGGGATTATTTCGATACGGGAT
>JAPKCA010000007.1 GCA_028823145.1 Flavobacteriales bacterium | reverse complement strand
GTGGAATGGAAACGACCAGTATGACGATGAGCGGTGACCTAACCGTTGGTGGCTCTGCAGAAACAGGATGGGACTTGAACGTTTATGGGGATGGTATGTTCCGTCGGAAGTTTTCGGCAGGAGGAGATTTCACGGTCTACAAGGGGAGTACAGCGACTTGGAACACGATTTTAGGCAATCCGTCTACATTCAATTCAAACATCCTGTTTTCCGCTTCATCTTCAACTGGGAATGTCTATGCTAAGAAGCAATGGGAATCTCAAAGGTTAATCATGTCGGGGAACTCTAGCTTTCTTAACGACCTAATAATTACGGCTAGTTTAAATGGAACTGGGCGAGTTGATTTAACTGGAAATCTCACCGTATTGTCGAATAGCATCTTTACGGGAGCAGCTGACATTCGAAATATCAATGCCAACAATTTTAATGTAACGAATACAACAACAGTCACGGGGGCTGTAGAATTTGCAGCAGGACTAAAGGTCTCTGGCACAACCACTACGGACAAAATCACGATTGGCACTTCGGCGAGCCCAACAGCATCATCGACTTTAAGTGTCTCTAGTGCAGCAGTGACCGCAGCAACCTTCATTAACAATAGCACAAGTGTCAATCAAGGAGGTATTGAAATTCAACTTGGAAGTATGACGCCAGCAAATGCTCAGAATTTTATGTCATTCCAAAATAACAATGACATCGAAATGGGCCGGATTGAAGGGGTAAGGGTGCAATATGTGGGTGGCACGCAACAAGCCAACACAAATGAGTTGATGGCCGACGGAGAATTCGTCTTAGAGCTTGCTTTTCTTGACCAAGATAAAAAAACCGCCCAGGAAGGCGCTACTAGTGCGTCTATTGGGTACGCAAATGCGGCGCTCGATTTAGCGTTGATACTCGCTGAATTAATCGCTGATGGAACCGCGGTGACTGGTTGTGTTGGAATCGTGTTTTATGGTCCTTTTCCTGCTCCTTTCTTTGCCGCTTGCCCTCCTCCTCCGTCTTTTGGGATTGGGGATGCCGCCCCTGCAATACTAGCCTATGCTAATTTGATTATAGCGGGCGCTGCTCTTGATGAATCAAGCGTTCCCGTCCAAAACGCAGAGGCGTTGAAAATTGAGTATCAAAATGCGATATTGGGTGATATGCAGCCGTTATCGAGCTCAACCGGATTGGTGACGGGTAGTGGAAATCATTACAAAGTTGGAGTCACTTACCAATCGGGCGCTGGTGACTACGCAGAATGGTTGCTTCGCGAGAATCCACTTGCAGACTATGAATCGGGACAAGTGGTTGGTGTTAAAAATGGCATGATTTCGTTGAACACCGCCGGTGCTGACAATTTGTTCGTTATTTCAACTCAACCTGTAGTTCTCGGTAATATGCCCCAAGGCAATACCGCACGATACGAAAAAGCAGCATTCTTAGGGCAAGTGCCCGTTCGAGTGTTGGGGCGTGTTCGCTCAGGAGATTATATTTTAGCTAGCGGAAATCATGATGGGTTTGCAATAGCAATTCACCCAGAAAAATTAAAATCAAATGATCTGGAAAGGGTCGTTGGTGTTGCTTGGGAATCAGGAGATCATCCTTACAAGAACGTGGTGAATTGCTCCGTAGGATTGCCCGGTACTTCCGCTGATTTATTCAGTGAAATGCAAAATCGAACAAATGCGTTGCAGAAAAAATCTGAAGGTTTGCAGGATCTGATATTAGCATGGGCTAGTGGTGATGACGATTTAAATAAGGCTGACGCTATGCAATCAGGACTCATTCCAACGCCAGTTGTATTGACTGGGGAGGAAATTGATTGGAACACTGCATCCATCGATGATGTTTCAGTTAGGCAGATTTCCCCTGAAGCAATACGTCTGGCTCTGGACGATGCTATCCTCATGATGGGCGGCTATGGAATGACTGCTGAAAAGTCAGCTATTTATGGAAAGTTAAGGAACGGTGATCAAGAGCTTAGAGGTCTTATTGAGCGGACTATCGCTCAAAAACTAAATGAATACAACGAGATGGCCGTACAGGCTATCGTTGATTTTGAAGGTAAGGAGGCTACACGAGTTAGAATTGCCGGCCCGAAAGGAGATGGCACCTCACCAAAGGCGGCTCCCGAGCGTGAGATCAAAAGAAACAAATGGCGCTTCAAGCAGTGGGGAGGGAAACGATAAGGATCATTCTCGATAAACATGCACGGTGTCAATGCCTTCAAATTTGAGTGATTTCGAATTCTTCCGTGGAGCGATTGTTCCTTGAATAGTTAGGGGCAATCCCATTTCGAAACCAGGACACTATTCTTTCACTTTGGATGGCATCCCCTCATCATAAAACGAACTCGTCCAACAGCTTCAAATTCGCCATTGGACCACAGGCCGAAATACTTATTCATTGAAAACGCCCCAACCCGGGTGGGCTGAGGCGTTCAATCAAATGATTTCTATCAAATTTACTTCACCACCTGCACCAAGCGGGAAATGCCATCAACGGTCAATATGTATGAACCCACTTCGAATCCAGTCATATCCAAAACAGTCCGAGTGGCGCCTTGCAACGCAAAGGATTCAACACAGCGGCCATCCATCGTGTAAAGGGCCAATTGCTGACCCGGAGCATCCAAGTCGATCTGCAACTGAGCGTTGGTCGGATTCGGGTATGCATTCAACCCTGGAAGGGCAGCCGAAGCTTCCAAAACAGACGTTACATCTACCAGCCCCAATGCAAAAGCCATTCGCGGCGCTGTGTATCCTTGGATGATGTCCAACCAAGACATCGCTTCCTCAGGACCCATCGTCGGATTCAAGCTCAGCTGAGTTCCAGCAATGTTTGAATTATTGGCTGAATCCACCGCCTGAGTCGTTGTCACATCCCACCACTGCCAAGGCGAGCTATCGTATGGTTCTGAGGGAACACCGTCGATATAATTGTTCAAGACGGGGAACAACCCATCCATTCCATCGTTGATCTCCAAAGCTTGAAGAGATAAATCGTCGGAAAGATTTTGGCTTTGGAACGAATCATTGTTGTTGGGATCAGCAAATGAATTAATAGCAAGGTGCACGTTGTATGAACCGGTCGCCTCTATCACTGGCTCATTGGTGGTTGGCACAACCACAATGCCCGAAGTGTACGGTGCGAAAGGGTCGTGTGGCGTATGGAAACTAACCATCGCCGGATCACCCGCATCCAGCCATTCATCCGAGCCCAAAGCGCCTCCCATGTTCATTTGAAATGCAAATTCCGAGCTGTAGTCCGGGTAATGGCCAATGCATAATTGCAGACCGTCCGGCGTATAGCCATCAAGTTTTGCTTCGGGGTCACCGTTGATAGATTCAATCACCATGGGGATGGAAGACCCGTCACCTGGATCGTACCACAAACTTAAAATCGGCGCTCCCACGTCATCAACAAAAATGTCATTGTAGTCAGAAATTGACGCCGAGGCTAACGTGATGTAACCACCCGTTCCGTCCCCAAACATCGCCACTTTATTTGGGTCGACATTGTACTCATTGCCCATCTCAGCAGCGTTCATATGGAAGAAGCGAACAGCCGTTCGTGCATCCTGAACACCACGGTATGCAGCATTGACCAATTGATACGTTCGTTCAACTTGTGTGCCTGCCAATGGGTTCCAGCCCAATCGATAATCCACCGATGCGGTCACATAGCCCATTCGAGCAAATCGGTTGCATAATTCAACGACGCTGCTGTCTTTTCTTCCGCCAAGAGCAGATCCATTGAGGTACATCGGTAAGAAGTTTCCCGTGTGAAAAACAAGAACCAAAGGACGCGCTGTTTCGGTGTCGCCTACGGGTTGGTAAATATCCATGTACTGGGGGAGCGCCATTGGAGGCTGCGCCTGCAGTGCCGGCAAAACAGAGACGTTCGATGCATAAATGACGTCTTCTGTCACTTCGACGGCGTCAAAAATTTCATCCAAATAGCGTTCTTGGGCTTGCAACGAAAGCATCCCAAAAACGCATAGAGCGAGGGTAAAGATTTTTTTCATGAATTGAAAAGTTGATTTGAGTCCAAATTACATTGCGGTCAGGGACCATATGATGCTGAAATTCAAATCATATGAACCAAAGTTTCAACAGTTCTGAAATCCGTGAAATAACCTTTTTCTTGTTAAACATGCATTGTAAAGGTTGATATCTTGGCCCTTTATTATCCTACTTGCTCATCCTTTCACTCCTGTGCAATGCCGCGATTTTATTCTCAAATCTTCCTATTTTCATTGTTGCCGCTTGCCGCTTTGGCGCAGCCTGAATTGGCTTCATGGCACATCAACACCGACGGTGCCACGGGACAATTCTGGAACAATGGCCAGCTGACGGATAACGGCATTCTGTGCGATGTTGAGCAAGTCCAGTACTCGGACGATAACGTTTACATCAATGCGCCAGGTGTTCCTCGCTATGCCACAGCGCCATTCAATGATGGCAATCCTTCACAAGCGAGCGACACCGATTATCTGTTCCGGATTCCCCGCAATCCAGAGGTTGGTCCAAGCGGAGGAACATCAACAGGATTAGGTCATGCGGGCGTTTTGGTCAATGGCGTCCCGATATACAATGCCCTCGATGCGTTTTCTTTCGATAACTTGGACATCTGGCATCAAAATGGTGGCTTTTTCGAACTTGCCGGGTTTGATTGTGCCAAAGGCCATCCCGCGATGGGACGATACCACCACCACTTGTTGCCGAGTCCATTCAGCAATTCACAGGATGTCATCAACGCGGTTTGCAATGATTATCCGAGCGAAGGCTTGATGACCATTGACCCAAGTGTCCATAGCCCATTGATCGGTTTTGCCTTTGATGGATACCCGATCTACGGCCCTTATGCCTATGAAAATTCAGATGGAACAGGCGGCATCGTTCGCATGGAATCAAGTCATGTCGAGCGGGACATCACGGTTCGGCAGACATTGGCAGATGGGACGATTTTGGCGCCCAATGAATACGGTCCCGCTGTAGGAGAGCTGGTGACCCCGGCCATTCCTCCAGGAGCTGAGCCCGTCGAAGCTGTGATTGGCGCTTACATCGAAGACTTCGAATTTATCGCAGGGTCCGGTCATCTAGATGAGAACAACGGTCGCCTCTGCGTCACGCCTGAATACCCCAACGGCACGTATGCTTATTTTGCTACGGTGAATGAAAGTTGGAATCCGCAATTCCCTTACTTCCTCTATTCGTACTATGGTGTAGTCGCCGAGGACAATTTCGGGGCAGGTGGACCGCAAGGGGCCGTCACCAGTGTTGTCATCAATGAGCCCGTAGAGACGTATGATGGTTCATCCCGTGTATCCGTCTTTGACAGTCCTTCTTGGTCGCTGTTCCCCAATCCCATCCGTGACTGGGTCACTATCAGCGGACCATCAGCGCCAGAGGAACTGAACCTGCTGGATGCCAGCGGACGTATGGTGAGCCAATGGAATGCTCGAATGGGAAACACCTGGGATCTAGGCGGATTGGCTGCAGGGATGTATTTTGCAACCACACTGGATGGCACAAGAATTCCCCTTCTCATTGTTGAATAACGCAGGAATTTCATCGCGACTTCTGCTCGCTTGGGTCATTCTTCCGTTGGGCCTTAGCGCTCAATCAGAATGGAGTCAAGACTTGGATTGGACCGCGTCAGGTTGGTTGGTTTCATATGCCGATTGGTGGGAAGAGCTGGAGGATATCTGCCCTTGGGGTGACGAATGGGCTGCGGCCGCTGTTCAGGTTTACAACGAAAACGGCAGCAATGGCCCTGCTCTGTTCAAATGGAATGAATCTGGATCCGGTGAGTGGCTCTTCCCTTTTAATTCCACTCCCGGTCACGTGCAAATCAAACAAATTGCTGTGGACGATGGCCAGCGTCTCTGGTGCGGAACGAACATTGAAACTTCTGGCAAGGATTTGACCTCAACGTGGGGGGTCTGGGTCTTGGATTCCGGAGGGGCATTGGATCCCAGTATCGGCGATAACGATACGCCCGGTTTAACGAAATTCAACTTCGGAAGTCCGTTTCAAGAACTGCATGGTTTTGCGGCCGCCCAAAAGCCTGATTCAACGCCTTGTTGGATGGCGACCGGTATGGTCCTTGACCCGTGTTGTTTTCACAAGGAAATGCCCGCACTTTTGATTTTGGATGACAACGGTAATCCTCTCAGCACATTCGGGGATTCAGGACGTGTCATTGTCGACGTGTCGTTGCCTGGGATTGTCGACACCCTCGGGCTCACGCTTGCACATGAGCGGCACGATATCGGAGGGATTTATATGTGTGGGATTTCCATCGAAAATGGACTTGTTGCGGCTGGAGCTTATTCCAATACGGCGCATTATGAAGTCATGATTGCAAAGCACCAATGGGACGGAATGTTGGATGAGGGTTTTGGGATAGGTGGACTCGTTCACCTCAACCTCAATCCCGGAGTAAACCATTGGGTTGAACAACTGGTCGCCTTGCCGGATGGAAGCATTATGGCGCTTGTAGTTTCACATGACGGAGGCGATCTACCATCAGGCTGGCATTGGTTGATTTTGGATGAAGAAGGGACGGCCATGTACTGGGAATCATACGATCCCGGAGCGGCCTGGGAATCTGTCTCGTTTGTCGAAAACTTCCCCGCTGAACAGCCCGTCGGATTTGGGTTTATAGAAACTCCTGGTACCGGCACATTGCTTGAGGCCAATGGAGATTGGATGCAAACGCCCGAATCCTTCGCCATGCAGCCAGAGTCGGATCTTGGGGGCATCATGAGCGCCATGCATTGCGCTTATCACCCTGCATGGGAACGGTTGTTGCTCGCTGGGCTGTGGGAACCTGAAAATCCGTCGGAAGAACCGAAACTAGCCATTTCCCATTGGCAAAACGACGCGATATCACCCATTGCAAACCAAGCGAATTTTCCATCCTCATATCTCTTGTATCCGAACCCGGCACGAGCGGGATCCGAAATACACATCACCGGCACTTCCAGCTTTTCCTGTTGGTCTTTGCTATCTCCGACGGGGCGAATGGTGCACGAGTGGACAGAGGTCCAAAGCGCTCTTCCGCTTGCACTCCAATTGCCAACTGGGCTTTCCGTGGGAACCTATTGGATCAGGCCTTGTGGCGAGGTTAAGAGGTCGATTCCGGTTGTTATTGAATAAAAGCGCCTTAAATTTCAACATGAACAAAATTCAGTGCCTTTCCATCCCATCGCTTGTGTGCCTCCTGTTTTTCTCTTGTCACATTGGTGATATTCATGGGCAATCCGGCTTGCAATTGCCGGAAGAAACGCCAACGGTAAAGTCTGCTGAAGTGATGCCTGTATTGCTCAGTTGCAGTGAAGTGGAAGACCCCATTGAGCAGCAACGGTGCACCAACGAAGGGATTATGAACCACATCATTCAAAACTTGGCCTATCCCGAAGAAGCCAAGATGAAAGGATTGGAGGGGACGGTGATGGTTCGCTTCGTCATCAATGTCGAGGGCAAAGTAGAGCAGGTTGAAATTGTAAGAAGCCTTGGTCCGCTGGACATCACCGCAAGTAAGGTGGTGGCAAGCCTTCCTGGTTTCACCCCTGGGACCGTGAAAGGGAAGCTCGTGAATGTTGAATACGTGCTCCCCATTCGGTTCGTTCTACCGGAATGAATCCCCCTCCAACGCATTTCACCTCTTTTTTTTCTTCTGTCATCGCGTGCCTGTTGGCGTGCTTCTTTGGGTGGGCCTGCAGTTCGGATAATCCCCAAATCATCCTCAAAAAGGCGGCCCCCCAAGCCAAAGCTGATTTTATGGTCCGCAAGGAAGTCAGGACAATTGCCTTTGGTAGTTGTGCCAATCCCGAACTGGACATGCCCCTTCTTTCCGTCGCTGTTCGACGGAAACCGGACTTGTTTATTTGGCTAGGTGACAACGTCTATGCCGATACCAAAGACGTTTCGGTTTTGGAGGAAAAGCACAGGGCGCTGGGAGTACATCCTGATTTTTTGAATCTAAAGTCGAATACCCGCATGCTCGCCACGTGGGACGATCATGATTTCGGCTGGAACGATGCCGGACGGCATTACTCCCTCAAGAAAGAAAGCAAAGAAGTCTTCCTTGCTTTTTGGGAAGAGCCCTTCGATTCGCCCAGGCGTCAGCATCCTGGGATCTACACGAGTTATTTATTTGATGGTGGCCGACAAGATGTCCATGTCATCCTATTGGATATGCGCTCTTTTCGAGATGATTTATTGCCAGCGCAAGAGGTTCACTTGCAAGGCACGAACAACATCGCCTATGCCGCGGACTACGAAGCTTATCGGAACGGAGATTCCACTTTGCTCGGGTCCGCACAATGGGCTTGGCTCGAAAAGCAACTTGACGTAAAAGCTGATGTCCGCGTCATTGCCACATCGACCCAATTCGGCATAGAATGGAATGGCTATGAATCGTGGGCTAACTTTCCTCATGAGCAAGAAAAAATGGCACAGATGATCCACCAGTCCAAGACCAATCAACGGCGGATGGGACAAAGGGTCACACCCGTCATCTTCATATCAGGGGATGTTCATTATGGCGAAATCTCCGCCTGGACATCGAGGTTTGCGACACAAGCAACCGACACCCTATTCGATATCACTTCGAGCGGAATCACCTCAAAATGGGATTTTGCCACTCCAAATGCGCATCGATTGGACGGCCCTTTGATGGACAACAATATCGGCATTCTTGAAATCGGAAGGCCAGGCCAAGCGCAGGTTGTCGCGCAACTTTGGGATGTTAAAGGTAAAATGCGGATTTCCCGAGACATCGTCAAATAAACAAAAGGCTATTTCGCTGTATTCGTGACGTTTACGCATCTTTCGCAATAGAAATGTGAAGAATGCTGCGGTTCGTAACACTATCCGCCCCATCTTTGCATCGCGAAAAGGTCACCGTTGAAATCAACCTCTGAACCACTCGCAGGCGCGTTATCCCAGGTTGGACGCGCAATCGGATTCCACTATTTTTAGGAGCCCCCGAAATTCAACTATTAACTTCAGCTTGGGACGTTTACCACACACGTTTTTGTGTGGATTGATTCCTATCATTTTTGAGTTTATTTACTGATTTGGGCTTATGCCCTGAAGTGCTTGATGCGCTTCAACCGCTTGGTTATACTGAGCCGACACCTATTCAAACAGAAGCCATTCCTTTGGTTATAGAAGGAAAGGATGTGCTTGGGTGTGCACAAACCGGAACTGGAAAGACTGCTGCTTTTGCGCTTCCTATGATCCACAACCTCTTCCTGCAAGGTTCCCCTAAAGGGGGTCGCCGGCAACCTCGAGGTTTAATCCTAACTCCAACACGGGAGCTCGCCACCCAGATTGGCATCAACCTTCAGGAGTATTCCTCTTGCGCTCACTTGCGCTCAACCACCATTTTTGGTGGAGTGTCTCAGCACCGTCAGGTGGAGGCGTTGAGACGCGGAGTGGACATGGTTGCTGCCACACCTGGTCGATTACTCGACTTGGTAAACCAGCGACATCTCGATTTGAGCGGAATCACCATGTTGGTTTTGGACGAAGCGGACACCATGTTGGACATGGGGTTCATCCGCGATATCCAAAAGATCATTAACATGCTTCCAAAGAAGCGTCAAACGCTCTTTTTCTCAGCAACGATGCCCCCTAACATTGTTCGGTTGGCCAATGATATTCTCACGAATCCTGTCCGCGTTGAAGTCGCAAGAGAGAGTTCTGCCGCTGAAACCGTGGAACAAACGATTTATTCGGTTCGGCAGAACGATAAGCGGGAATTGTTGGTTGAAATTTTGAAGCGGCCAGAGGTCGAAAGTGCTCTCGTCTTTACACGAACCAAGTTCGGTGCGGACAAAGTCGCAAAATATTTGAGTAAAGCGGGGGTTCACAGTGAAGCCATCCACGGAAATAAAAGCCAACCACAGCGAGATCGCGCCATGAACGGCTTCAAAAAAGGCAAATTCAGAGTCCTCATCGCTACCGATATCGCTTCGCGCGGAATCGACGTTGATGACCTCAGTCACGTCATCAACTTCGAACTTCCCAATATCTCTGAGTCATACGTCCACCGCATTGGAAGGACAGGCCGAGCGGGAGCAAGTGGACAGGCTATTAGTTTTTGCAACGAGGGTGAAGAGCGTAAGTACTTGCGGGATATTCAACGCCTCATACAAAAGGAAATTCACCTTGAAACCTCACATGAATGGCATTTGAATATGCCCCCTGTTGGTACCGAATCACACCCGGCCTCAAAAGGTGGGCGTAAAAGTGGTGGCGGCAAATCAAGAGGAGGAAATGGTGGTGGTGGTGGTGGTGGAAACTATGGTTACGGAGGATACAAAGGCACTAGTTCCGATGGACGAAGAGATCGTCCAGGGGGGGGCAGACCGAGCGGCAGTGGCCGTAAACCTCAGAGAAGCGAAGGCAGTCGATCCGGTGTAACCGGTCGTCCTTCATCCAATGGGGGCGCTCCCAAGCGTTGGGACAACAACCGCAGTGAATCAAATGCACCCCGCCGTGACCAGCCCGCACGTTCGGATGGTCGTTCGGGGGATCGGAGAGGATCTTCTTCAGAAACTCCCCGCCGTGACCAGCCCACACGATATGATAGTCGTTCCAATGATGGTCGCTCCTCAAGGTCCGGTGACAGCCGACCTCAGCGATCCCACGATCGGCGTCCAGCACGCTCCAATGATGGCAGGTCTTCCCGTTCATCAGAAGGGTCGTCAAACAGCTCGAGCGACAACCGCCGCCCGAATAAGTCCGCGTTCAAGCCAGCCGAACCAACCAAAGCGCGAAAGAGTTTTGGAGGATTCTTTGGCTTCGGAAAAGAAGACTCGTAAAAAGTTTGGCTTGAGAATTGCACCTTTGTAGGGCATGGATTCAAAACGCCTCCTAATCATCGTCTCTGCTTCACTGGCTCTTGCCTGCGCAGTATTGGGATATCATTTAACGCAGCGAAACGCTGAAATCACGCGGGTCGAGGGCTCCAATGACGCGTTAACCCTTGAGCGGAATCAAGTGCTTCTTGATTTGGAAAAACTCCGATTTAGCTATGACACCTTAAGCACTGAAAACACGCTCATGTTGGCTGAAATCGCAGATCAAAGAGCACAGGTTCAAGGGCTTGTAACGCAAGTTAAAAATGGAAACTGGTCCTTAGCGAAGGTGAAGAAAGAAGCCGAAACACTTCGGACTATTATGAAGGGTTATGTGGCTACCATCGATTCGTTGAATCAATTGAATTTAGCGTTGATTGATGAAAATGACCAAATGAGGGCCCGAGTTGAAGAGGTGCAAGAACGCAATGCTGATCTTGTTGTGCGGCAAGAAAACATGGAGGAGATTATCACCACCGGACAGACCCTTCAGGCTGCTGAAATTGCAGCTCAAGGCATTCGCTTACTGGCCAGTGGCCGTCAACGAGAGACCAACCGCGCATCTCGTGCTGACATGATTCGCGTTTGTTTCACCCTACTCGAAAACCGCATTGCCACAGCTGGCAACAAAACCTTGCATCTGCAAGTCATGGATGAAAGCGGAGCCGTTCTTGCCGGAAGCCAGACCGATGACCGCAGTTCTTCGGATTTACCCATTAGCGCGAGCCGCGTTTTGGAATACAATAACATGCGCTTGGAGGCTTGCATCTTTTACATGCCCGCGGGTGAACTAGGAGAAGGAATCTATACGATCAGAGTTCTCGAGGCGGATGAGATAGTTGGTGAAACCCAGCTCGTTCTGAACTGATTTTCTACGTTTCATCTCACCATCTTGGGCAAGTGTCGCAATTCTTCTTTGGATTGCGGTGTTCTCCTCCTATCAAGTATCCTATGGAAAACGCCCCTTCAAAATAACCGATCCGTTGCTCAGCGCCCGCATTCGTCGGGCCTTGAATCCGGATCCATGGCAAGGTAACTCCTCCCACATGGGCTGTCGTTTGGATGAAGAACCTGCGATGAACATGGGCCCGCAATCCCGCGTGGAAGCCCAAGCCCAAGCCGCTGATATGTTGTGAATTCTTTTTGTGGCGATCCGCCCAATTGAAATCTGTGCTACAAACTACCAATCCAGCACCCGCAGCCGTAAAACCCACCAGCCCTAATTGGTGATTCGGTGCTTGCCAAAGGGACCATTCTCTCTCCAAGCTAAATCGTACGAAATTCATCCCATCGCTGTGTTCAAAATTGAATCCTGGCCCCCAGTATAATGAGTCATTGGTCCATTGAGCGAGCTCGCCAATAGCAGCCGTAGCGTCCACATCCGTTCCCGCTGCATAGCCAGACACCTCCATCCATTGATCGCGAAGCTTGTATTTCATGTGATCCACTCCAGCCGATAACCACCAATGCTCCGAGATCTTCCGGCCCACCCGCGCATTGTACTGTGGAATCGTAAAAAGACCTGGATGGAAATACACTTTAGCTTGAAAGCGCTCTGGCATATCACTCGCCAACGCATCTTTGAACGTGACGTCAAACGCCTCTCCTGTTGGGCCCTCTCCCCACATATGCACGTCCGAAGCAGCATACATGGAACGGTTGTAGCCCCACGATACATACCAGTCCCCGACTTCGGTTTGAGCTTGAGCTGGTAAAGAAATACTGCCAAGCATCAACACGCTCCAACTAGCCACAAAGAAGCGAACACAAGCCCTTACTTTTCGTTCAAGAATCATTCGCCGAAAATAGGTCGTTCACTCCTTGATTTGTTCCATGATTGAAGGAAAAGACGTCGTCCGAACGGTAAATTCTACAGAACGAGGGAGATGGGGCGAAGGGATCGCCGCTCGCCACCTCGAAAACCACGGTTATCAAATCGTTGAACGCAATTGGCGCTTTCAAAAGCTTGAAATCGATTTGATAGCCCGACACGAAAGAGACTGGGTATTCGTCGAAGTCAAGGTTCGTAAAACCGGTGGATTGGAGGAAGCCCTTGCGTCTGTTGACCTTTTCAAACAACAGCGTATCATCGAGGCTGCACATCAGTTTCTCAAACGCCGTCTAGAACCTCAGGCCAACACCCGATTCGACATCATATGCATCGAATTCGACACCAAAGGTTGGCGAATTCAACACATCCCAGATGCATTCATTTCAATGCCGTGAAGCGGCTATCTTTGCCGCATGAGGAAAACTCCTTCAGGTGGCCGTAGGGCCCCTTCCACGGCCAAAAAAAGCAGCAGCTCATCTTCCAAGAAAGCTGGCAAACCCTCCTCGTCTCGTTCGACGGGTTCGTCCAGATTAAGCGGAGGGAAGAAAGCCTATGGCCCGGATGCTCCTGAAGGGAGCCGTCCAGCGGGTAGGTCTAGTTCGTATGGCGGCACCAAGAGGGTGGCCACCGCCAAAAAACCATTGCCTAGCAGCAACGCACCAATGCGTCTGAACCGGTTCATTTCCAATTCCGGCATTTGTTCGCGACGGGAAGCCGATGTTTTGATTGAATCCGGTGCTGTTATGGTCAACGGCGAGATCATCGTCTCCATGGGACATAAAGTGGCCCCAACCGATAACGTACAAGTTGGTGGGGATTCGATTCATCCTGACACCAAGCGATATGTCCTTCTCAACAAGCCCAAGGGGTTTGGAACATCTGCTGCCGATTTTAAAGCACGAAGAGGTGTGATGGAACTCGTGCAAAAAGCTTGCAAAGAAGACATTCGTCCTTTGGATAAGTTGGATCGTGAAAGTACGGGTCTCATGTTTTTCACCAACGATGAACCATTGGCTTTGAGGCTCAATGATCCTCGGGGCGGGATGAAGAGACTTTACCACGTTGTGCTAGCTGAAAAATTCAACTCAACCCATTTGGAAGCTATGAAAGCTGGATTTGTTCTGGACGAAGGATTTGTGAAGGCATCTGAGGTCGAAGTCGTCGGAGAAGACCGGCACCAGATTGGGTTGCAGATCATGTCCAGCCGCAGTCGCATTGCCCGTAGGATGTTTGAACATTTCGGTTACAAAGTGCTCAAAGTAGACCGGGTCATGCTCGGGCCTTTGTCGAAAAAGAACGTTCCGCGTGGAACGTGGCGGCATTTGACCCCTGCTGAAATCAACATGCTCCGAATGACCTCCTGAAAAAAGGATTTGGTATGGATAGCTTAGTCATCATTCCCACGTACAATGAAATAGAAAACATCCAGCGGATGTTGGATGCCGTCATGGCGCTCGAACCCTCATTCGATGTATTGGTCGTGGACGACGGGTCGCCCGATGGTACTGCCGGAATTGTAAAGGAAAGTCAAGCTACTTATCCCCATCGGATTCATTTACTTCAACGAACAGGCAAATTGGGTTTGGGGACGGCCTACATCGCAGGGTTTAAATGGGCCCTTGAAAAAGACTATGGTCTGATTTATGAAATGGATTGCGACTTCTCACACAACCCCCGTGACCTCATCCGATTGAGGGAAGCGTGTGTCGAGGGAGCTGACGTTGCCGTTGGCTCTCGCTATGTCAAAGGCGGAGGGATCAGTAACTGGCCTTTGGGGCGAATTCTAATGAGTTATTTGGCTTCTGTATATGTCAATTCCATTCTTTGGCTCGGAGTGAAGGACAGCACTGCTGGTTTCAAGTGTTACCGGAAAGAGGTTCTTCAACGCATTGATTTGGATCGAATCCAATTCATCGGTTACGCCTTTCAAATTGAGATGAAATACAATGCGAAAAGGCTCGGATTTAGGATTAAAGAGGTCCCCATCACCTTTAGTGACCGTGAATTCGGTACCAGCAAAATGAGCATGGGTATTTTCAGAGAAGCGTTCTTAGGCGTCATTCAAATGCGATTTCGCGCGGTCAAAGCCAACCCGACGTCCACCTAAAGAAACCCCAATCATGGCACACCCTATCCGTTTTGAGCAAGCCATCATCGTCAATGAAGGTTTGACGGTTGTTGGCGATGTCTTGATTGCCGCTGATGGAACCATTGCCGCGGTTGGGGGCGATCTTTCCAGTCATCCACAATCCCAAGGCGCCGAAGTGATTGATGCTCGAAATCAGTGGTTGATGCCGGGATGCATCGATGATCAAGTTCATTTTCGGGAACCCGGGCTAACTCACAAGGCTGAAATAGCAACGGAATCCGCGGCGGCGGCGGCGGGGGGCATTACATCTTTCATGGAGATGCCCAACACCAAGCCCCTAGCCCTTACTCAGCAGCTGCTAGAAGATAAATACGAGCGTGCGGCAGAAGTGAGTGCTGTGAATTACTCCTTTTTCATGGGGGCTTCCAATGATAATTTGAATGACGTTTTGCGGACCGACCCCAAGCGGGTGTGCGGGATCAAGATCTTTATGGGGTCGTCAACAGGAAACATGCTCGTCGACAACCGTGCGGTATTGGAGGGGCTGTTCAAGGAAAGTCCAACGATTGTGGCTACCCATTGCGAAGACGAGGCTACCATTCGTGCCAACATCGACACTGCCAAACAACGCTATGGAGCGGCAGTTCCAATGAGTCAGCACCCCATTATCCGAAGTGAAGAGGCATGCTATCGCTCTTCATCCTTGGCGGTAGAACTCGCCGAAAAATGGAATACGAGGCTGCATATATTGCACATCTCCAGCGCAAAGGAAGTGAGTTTATTTCGGAATGATATTCCGACGGAGGAAAAACGAATTACTGCGGAAGCCTGCATCCATCACCTTTGGTTCACCGATACCGATTATGAAGAGCGTGGAACATTCATCAAATGGAATCCCGCCGTCAAGACCTTAAACGACCGAACTGAAATCCGTGCGGGAATCCTCGATGGGCGGATTGACGTAGTCGCCACGGATCACGCGCCCCACACGCTTGAAGAAAAACAACAGTCGTACTTCCATGCGCCTTCCGGTGGCCCATTGGTACAACACGCCCTTGTTGCCATGCTGGAATTGGTTCACCAAGGCGTTTTGCAGGTGCATGATGTCGCAAACCTCATGTCGCACCGCGTAGCCACAGCATTTGAAATTAGCCGTCGCGGATACATCCGGCCAGGATATCAGGCGGACTTGGTGCTGGTACAACCCGACGCCAAGTGGACCGTGAGCCGAGAGGGGTTGCTCTACAAATGCCAGTGGTCTCCCTTTGAGGGCGTTTCCTTTCGCTCCCGTGTCGCTGGCACATGGGTGAATGGTGTCCATGTTTACGATGGACAACGCGTCTCTACCACCACCGGAAACCATGCTGGTCAACGCTTGACTTTTGAACGATGAAAAAAGCTGCTTGGATTTCCCTGCTGATGGGCGTGCTGGTTTTTCAAAACTGCGGCACCCCCAAGAGTCATTCTGTTCACGTTCCAGATGAGGTAATTCAACGTGACACTTTTTTATGGATGCTTACCGAGGTTCAATTGATTGAAGGTGTCGCAAAACAACGATTGTTGCGAACGGATGACCAAGAATCCATCCTTGTCAGCCACTATGCCGAGCTTTTCAATCGATTCAACGTTTCTGAGGGCCGTTTTTTATCTAGCTATTCCTGGTGGTACCAGCATCCAGAAGAGATGGATCATCTCTTGCAAGAAGCCGCTGAAGCCCTAACCATTCTAGAACGAGAGTCCGTAAAACAAGAAACGTTGGACCGTCAGCGTTGAATCGGCCCCAAGGCTTTTAAGCAAGCTTTCGCCGTTTCCTCGATTGTTTCGATCATCGGTTGGTAGGACCACTCCAGTCCCTTTTCCGCTAAATGCCTCTGCAATCGATTCGAAGCATAGCTATGATCGCTGTGCGTATTTGAAATACTTTCTCTCGTAAGATTGGATTTTTTACCTGAAATGGTTTCCCAAATCGTGCCCAAACGCCAAGCCAATGCCATCATCCAAGAACGAATTGGCCGATGAGGCGGGTCTACACCCATGGCTTTTGCTATGCCGGAGAACAAGACTTGGTAGGACATGTCTTCCGTATTCAAAAGGTATCGACTCCCCCAACAGCCGTGGTCAGACAACAAAACACAAGCCCGCGCCACGTCATGAGCAGACACAAATCCATTGGACCCTGTCGGATACCACTTCAATCCTCGGTGGACGAGTTTAAACAACACGGACGAACTGCGATGAAAGTTTCCTTCCCCCAGAATGACTGATGGGTTTACCGTCAATACGTTCAGGCCTTCTTCTTGCCCTCTCCACACTTCCAATTCCGCATCAAATTTGCTTTGAGCATACGCTGAGACATTTGGCCCATCTTCAAAAGGCGTGTCCTCATGAATCGGTTGGCCTTCGGTTCTTCCCAAAGCAGCTACTGAACTTACATGCACCAGTTCAGTTACCCCAGTATGCAACATCGCATTCACCAATGTCGCTGTCGCAAACCAATTGGTTCGCTTCATGAGCTCCTTGTCCTTTGGGTGAAACGAAACCACTGCGGCGACATGGTAAACGCGCGTACAGCCCGTCAGGGCCTCTTCCATAAAATCTGAATCCTGGATATTCCCCTCCATCCAATTCAACCCGGTCGTGTTCACTCCTTTCGATTCTAAGAATGTATGAAGTGATGAACGGTCTGTTTGAGGGCGGCACAACAAACGCACAGGCCGCTCGTCTTTCAATAGTTGCCAGACCAAATGCCGGCCCACCAATCCTGTTCCCCCCGTGATGAATTCCATGAAGCGAATTTAGTTGGGGAATCCGCCCGAAATTCGTGCAATCGATGCCTCGCACAAAACACATAGATCAAATCTTAAAACGCTTGCCCCATCAACCCGGGGTGTACCAGCATTTTGACGTCAATGGGCGGTTGTTGTATGTCGGTAAAGCCAAGGACCTGAAAAAGCGGGTGACGAGCTACTTCTCCAAACAACTTCATGAGAATGGTAAAACTCGGTTGCTCGTTTCGAAAATCACGGACATCCAGTGGCTTGTAACGTCGACTGAGTCAGATGCTTTGCTTTTGGAAAACAGCTTGATCAAGGAGCACAAGCCGTTTTACAATATTCTTCTCAAGGACGACAAGACCTATCCCTTCATTGTCATTAAAAAAGAGCCCTTTCCGAGGGTCTTTGCCACCCGACAATTGATCAAGGATGGTAGCGAATACTTTGGGCCTTTTCCAAGTGTCAAAACGATGCACACGGTGTTGGAGTTGTGCCGCAAGCTGTACCCCATTCGAACATGTGCATTGTCTTTGACTGATGAAAACATCCAAGGAGGAAAGTTTCGTGTGTGCCTCGAATACCACATCGGCAATTGTCTGGGTCCTTGTGCGGGCCATCAAACGACGGCTGATTATGAAGAAAGCATCGCGGCCATTCGGTTTTTACTCAAGGGCAACCTAACGAAAGTGGTGAAGCTGCTAGAACAGCAGATGCAGGTTGCTGCGGGTGATTTTCGGTTTGAAGACGCCGATCGTTTCAAACGCCGCATGCAATCGGTTAAGAAATTTCAAGCCAAGAACACCATCGTTCATCCGACCATCACCGATGTTGATGTATTCAGCATTGTGCAAGATGCCCGATGCGCATATGTCAATTTTTTAAAGGTTCAAAACGGCTCTGTGATGCAGGGGCACACGGCGGAAGTCAAACGCAAATTGGGGGAAGAAAACCGCGAAGTTTTAGAAGCTGCCATCGTTCAGATGCGCGACCGATTCCAAAGCGAATCGAAGACCATTTTCACGCCATTCCCCGTCGACTTGGCCCTTCCCAATGTCACTTGGCATGTCCCACAGCGCGGGGACAAACACCGGTTGGTCCAATTGTCTGAGCGCAATGCCAAATTCTACATGCGTGATCGGCAAAAGCACCTCGAGCAAACAAATCCAGAGGCCGCCGTTATCCGGTTGTTGGAGACCGCACAAGAAGACTTGCGATTAACATCCCTCCCCATCCATATCGAGTGTTTCGACAACAGCAACATCCAAGGGACCCATCCGGCTTCCGCTTGCGTCGTCTTTAAAAACGGTAAGCCGGCCAAGGATGATTACCGCAAATTCAATATCAAAACCGTTGTGGGCCCGGATGACTTTGCCTCAATGCGCGAGGTGGTTTATCGGAGGTACAAGCACTTAAAGGAGCACGATGAGTCAATGCCGCAATTGATCATTATCGACGGAGGGAAAGGCCAGCTTTCCCATGCGCTTGAAGCGCTTGAAGAATTGGGATTGCGAGGAGAAATTGCCATCATTGGTATTGCCAAACGGTTGGAGGAGATCTTCTATCCCGGAGACAGTCTGCCGCTGTATATCGATAAGCGTTCTTCGACGTTAAAATTGATCCAGCAATTGCGGAACGAAGCCCACCGATTTTCCCTTGCACATCATCGGAATCTCAGAAGCAAAGCGGCCTTGCGCTCTGAGCTCGATGACATTCCCGGGGTTGGCCCCGCAACTCGGCACAAACTTTTATCGCATTTCAAAACAGTTGCGGCCATTCGCAAAGCGACTCAAGAAGAATTGAAAGTCGTCGTGAATACCGGTGTGGTCAAAAAAATCCTGGATTTCTTCCAGTCATCTTCACCGAAGGAGTGAATGGGGTCTCAGGGGAGGAATCGCCCCCTTTCCGGGATGGCGTTCCAATCACAAGATCGCAACGAAAATCGGCTTCTGTGCCGCACGACTAGGCGATAGCCGATGCGCGTCATCGGTGCGAATAAGGGCATGCAAATCCACTGCATCATCTTTCCCTTCCAGCCATGCATGTGCGCTGCCAATGTCCGTAAAGCGACTTCCTCCACAAGCACTTCTCCCCGATCCCAAACCACCAAGGAGTCGAAGGGAATGGTTCGGTACTTCGGGGCAAGTAGCTTCTTTGATGTCGCCCCTTGCAAGGGCGCGTACCGCAAGGCTGAATCTGATTGTCCCCAATTCAATGACCATTGCACAGCCCGATTGCACAAACCGCAATCTCCATCAAAAAACAAAATCCTTGTGTCGGAATAATTCACCACTGAAAATGATCCTGCTGCATGCCCTTGGTCATGGTCCGGAATTCCGAAACAATTTCCTGAACAATTTCAGCAGCTGGTTTGATCTCCCGAATCTGTCCGCTGACCTGACCTATTTCCAACTCGCCTTCCTGAAGGTCGCCCTCAAACATGCCCTTTTTCGCCCTCCCACGCCCCAAAAGCATTTCCAATTCTGCCCGATTGGCCCCCGACTCCTCCGCCGCAGCTACGGCTCGAGAAAAATCATTGTCTAGCAAACGAACCGGGGTCAACTCTTTCAGGCGAAGCAAGGTTTCCCCTTCCTCTGCTTCGACAACGCGTTGCTTGAACGCTTGGTGCGCTGACGATTCGGGTGTTGCCACAAATCGGCTCCCGATCTGAACTGCTTCAGCTCCCAGGGCAAATGCCGCCAGTGCAGATCGAGCGTCATGGATTCCCCCAGCAGCGATTACAGGGATTTGAACCGCATCGACCACAGAAGGGACAAGGCACAATGTTGTGGTCTCTTCTCGCCCATTGTGCCCCCCGGCCTCAAACCCTTCCGCCACGATGGCCTCTACCCCTGCTTGTTCCGCCTTCAAGGCAAATTTGACACTACTCACGACGTGCACCACCTTAATTCCCTTGGCTTGCAGCAATTTGGTCCATGACTTTGGGTTGCCGGCGCTGGTGAACACAATGGGAACGCCCAGCTCTTGGATTGTCGCTATATGGTCTTCAATCGAAGGATAAAGTAAGGGGATATTCACGGCAAATGGGCGATTCGTCGCAGCCTGGCATTTCAGAATTTGGTCCCTGAGCACTTCTGGATACATGGACCCTGCTCCAATGATGCCCAATCCTCCTGCATTGGAAACCGCGCTCGCCAACTCCCAACCGCTGCACCAAATCATGCCTGCCTGAATGATGGGCCACTCGATTCCAAAAAGCTCCTTGATCCGGTTCATGATGAAAACAGTTTGAGGTTCGCTTCTTCAGCATCGTCGTTTCGAACGTGCTCGTCAAAATACTTCCGGGCTGCTTTGGATTTTAATTCCCACTCTTCGTGTGACAAATTAAAGGCCTCTGTCAGTCCCTTCTCCCATGTCGACTTTTCCAAAGGCCAATCCCATCCGATCCCTTTCGCCTCTAAATCAAGCCATGGAGTGCGGTCGCTGATGAGCACCGGACAGCCGTGAGCCCAAGCCTCGACAATGGAGTGTCCAAAGTTCTCTTGGGTGGTGGGCGATAGCAGATAATGAGCCGCATCTAGATACATTCCCAATTTGGTCGGCTCGACACCTCCCGCAAAATGCACCTCAATTTCCGCTTGGGCCCCGCCCAACAACTCCAATTCCGAGCGGTAATTCTCATCCTCGATGGGGCCAATGAACGTCAGTGATATAGGGCGGCTTGAAGGGATTTGGAGCAATGCGGACAACCCGAATTCCAGGTTTTTGACCCGGTGTATTCTTCCGACAACCGCAATGTTCCATCGCGCTGAAGATCGTCTGGCAACCTCCATTGGTGGACGAGTAGATAGATTTTGAGCAACTTGAATATCTGTCCCTATCAATTGACCGAGAATTTCTTTCCGTTCCAGCTCTGTAGACGCATGCCATCGAACATCGCGAAACAAATTGACTGCCCGTGCATATGACAAAAACATGCGTTTTTTCAATGGCTTGATCGACAAGGCCGCTGTGCCGAGCATCCCTCGAGGGGCCAATGCCACTTTCATCCTTGGAAATTTCCGAGCAACACGCAGAGGGGTCAAGGTAAATGACTTGGAAAACATGCTGTTGAGGTGGAGCCAATCAGGGCGTATTTCCTGAAAAACCCTCTGCCACTGCTGGCTATTCCATCGGTCACGGGTCCAATACATGATTTTCGCTGAACCCTTTTCATACTGGAGGGTTTGCCATGCATTGACCGGAATGTCCAATGGTTCCTCCATGCCCAAGTCGAACGCTCCGCAGACCACCCACACGTCGTAGGACTCGACGAGCAATTCGACCAAATTGGAGGTGCTCCTGATCGGCCCGCCTGCACGGAATGCCGGAGTGAACCAATCGACGGCAAGAACGATTTTCTGACGAGGTGCGTTATTCGATGCCATGGCGTTCCATCCAGTTTCCAAGAACAACCAACATCCAAACTCGTGAAAAAGACCAACGCGTGTCGCCACGCAAGAAGGCGTTCCAAATGCGATCGATTTCCTGGCTGTTTATACTTTCTATGCGCGCCAAGGAATGCAATCCCTCTTCACAAACCGTTCTCAACTCTTTCCGCATCCAACGGTCCCAAGGCAAAACAAACCCCATTTTTGGGCGATTGATCACTTCATCAGGCAACAGGCCAGGCAACGAATCCGTTAGTAATTTCTTGGGAGAATGCGGCCACTTTTCATCATCAGAAGAGGCAAGCGCTTCGGTCACTACGTGGTGGTCCAAAAAAGGAACCCGGACCTCCAGCGCATGCGCCATCGACATTTGATCCGTATCCCGCAATAGGGTATGCCCCATGTAGGTGTGCATTTCCGCCAAACTCACCTTCGATAAAAAGGGCAATGAAAATCCCGATGCCCCCGGTTCAATGGCGTCCCGCAACCATGAGAAAACCGCATTGGGGTGCTGCGCGATTTGCGGAGCGACTTTGCGCATATCACGCTCCAAGAGCATTTGACGGGACAGGGGGTACGTGTGCTCCAAATCGAAGTAATCTCCGGCAAGAATGTCGGCCATTTTCCGGGATTTTCCACTCGATTTCATGGCTACGTAAGCCGATCCAACCAACTTCCGAATTCCCTTCGGCCAAGAGGCCAACCAACGCTTTTGCATGAGGTCGTGTGAACGCGTAAACACGGGATATCCTGCAAACAGCTCGTCTCCACCCAGCCCACTCAAAGCAACTGTAATCCCCGCCTTCTTCGTCGCAGAACTGACCACAAATGTGTTGGGACCATCCCCTGACGGGTGATCCATCGCCGCCAATGCATCGGGAACCTGTTCTAGAAAATCATCCGCTGACAACCGGATTTCATGGTGGTCTGTGTCAAAGCGTTTCGCAATCATCCGTGACCAAGGGCTCTCATCGAATTCGCCTTCGTGAAAAGTGACACTGAATGTCGACACTCGTTTCTCGGCGACTTCTTGCATCAATCCCACCACAGCACTGGAGTCAACTCCTCCAGAAAGGAAGGCCCCGAGAGGAACATCGGCGCGCATTCGTAAATCAATGGATTGGCTCATGTGCTCACGAATCCGACGTGTCCGCTCGGATCGAGACGCAACGGGATCCACTTTAGCTGCTTCAGATGCAGCATCCCACCAACGCTCCTTTTCCGTCTCCTCGCCCTGCAAGCGAATCCAATGCCCCGGCTCAAGCAAGTGAACCCCTTCGATCATGGTCCGAGGTGCATGCACCGTTTGGTAACGGAGGTAGTCTGCCAATGCTATCGGGTCATGAATACGCGCTACAGCGCCCGAAGCAAGAATACTTCTCACCTCACTTGCAAAAATCACTTGATTCCCCACTTCAGTGTAATAAAGCGGTTTGATGCCCATGCGATCCCTTGCCATAAAAAGCTCCCGTTTGGCGACATTCCACCATGCAAAAGCAAACATGCCATTGAATCGATCCAATGCGGCAAATCCCCAACACTGAAGTGCCGCCAACACCACTTCGGTATCGCTGTCCGTTTGAAAATTGAAGCCTTTTTTTAATTCATCCCGCAATTCTCGGTAATTGTAAACCTCTCCGTTGAAGATGAGAACATCCCCTGAAACACCATCGATAAAAGGTTGATTGGAGGATTCTTGGATGTCAATGACGCTCAAGCGTCTGTGTCCGAGGACCAATTCTCGATCGTCCGACCAAACCCCTGAAGCATCCGGGCCTCTATGTGCCAGCGCGGCATTCATGCGGCCAACTGCTGCTACCGCCTGAACATGCTGCGCGGAATCTAGGACCCCGTATATGCCCGTGATTCCGCACATCGTTAAATTCCTTGCTCACTTTGCTGGCCCGTTACAATCCCGTCCCATCCTTGAGCGGTCAATGGTGTATGCATTCCGTTCCGGGTAATCAACGTCAGCTCCTTGGCGTCTTCCGTCATGTGGCCAATAATCGTCAACTTCGGATGGTTGTGGACTTTGTCGTAATCAGATTGGTCGATGGTGAAAAGCAGTTCATAATCCTCCCCGCCACTCAACACACAGAGCGTGGGATCCAAATTAAAAACCCGTGCCGTTTCGTACGTGTGCTCTTCGATCGGCAGCTTCTCTTCGAACACCTTGACACCGCATCGAGACGCCGTGCACAGATGCAAAACTTCCGAAGCAAGCCCATCAGAGATGTCGATCATGCTCGTGGGTTTTAACCCCAAATCTGCCATTTCCTTGATTACATCAACCCTCGCCTCCGGCTTCAGTTGCCGTTCAAGCAAGCCCGTATGATCAGATAAATCCGGTTGCGCCGTTGGTGCCGCTTGGAAAACCTCCTTCTCTCTCTCCAGCACCTGCAATCCCATGTAGGCGCTTCCCAATTCTCCTGACACCACCAATAAATCGTTTGTTTTGGCGCCAGAGCGAGATACCACTGATTCAGAATCAACCAATCCCAACGCGGTAATACTGATCACCAAACCAGCTTTTGACGAGGTCGTGTCTCCACCTATGAGATCAACGCCATATACTTCGCAAGCCTTGTGAATCCCACTGTACAGCTCATCCGCCGCTTCCACAGAAAAGCGGCTGCTCAAAGCAATCGACACGGTAATTTGAGTCGGCAACGCATTCATTGCGCAGATGTCAGATAGATTGACGGTCACCGCCTTGTATCCCAAATGTTTCAATGGCATGTAAGCCAAATCGAAGTGAATCCCTTCGCACAGCATGTCTGTCGAGACAACCACCTTACGGTCCCCAGCGTCTAGCACTGCCGCATCATCTCCCACCCCCAAAAGGGTGGATAATTGTTGGTGCTTGATGTCCTTCGTTAAACGGCGAATCAAACCAAACTCTCCCAACTGCTCAATTTCGGTGCGTTCCATATTTCAAAGGTATCGAATCCCTTGAACAACTCTTCCGAACTTTCGTCTGAGGCTAAAAGCTCAGTTAGCAGAAGGGGGTGCCTCAGAAACCAAGGTCACATTACCAGAAAAGTGCAACGCCAGTCCTGCGAACGGGTGGTTAAAGTCAACCACTACGGTGTTCAATCGCGCCTCCGCAACCACACCGATGACTTCTTCGCCGTCTTCCGTTTCCATCGGTACGACTTCTCCTACTTCGAACACACTTTCATCCAATTCTCCATCCACCAAGAAAGCAGACTTCGGAACTTCCACAAAAGCATCTTCCTCTTCAGGGCCATACGCATCTTCCATCGAAAGTTGAAATTCAAAAGAATCTCCCGCCTTTTTTCCCTTCAAAGCAGCTTCAAAAGCAGGAAGAACCTCATCGTCCCCGATCATAAATCCAAACGGATCATCCGCAGGACAGACTTCCAGTTCTTCTCCTTCCGGTCCGTCCTCACGGAGCACGTAAGTGATTTCGACGTACAAGCCGTCAGAGATATGCATTTCGTTCATGCCGCGAAAGTAGGTCCTTGAACTAAATTGCCACCATGCCATATGCCATTCCTTCCTCTAAAACGTTTTTTTCATTGATTTTGGGCGCCCTCCTTGGAGTAACATCCATTGGTCAAGCTCAAGATTCAGAGCAACGCACCTTCAGAACTCCTCGTGTTTTTCAGCCCGTTCCTTGCCATCATTACCGCCATGCGAATGCGCCACGGCCATCTGAAACTCCTCCCGCTCCACGCTGGATGATGAATTACGACATGTCCGAGTCTATTGCGCGAAGCGACTCGTTTGATCTTGCGACATACACTCTGGATCTTGATGTCACAGAATACAATCTCCACCAGCTCAGAGGTCGGGCGACCATCGCTTTCGAAGTGTTGAATAGCGATGCGACAAATCTGTGGTTTGACCTTGTGGAACTAACCGTCGATAGCGTTCACCTTGACGGAACTTCGATTGGTTTCGATCAAGGGGAAGCCGAACTACACATTGAACTCCCGGAAGGTGGTTGGGTCGTCAACACCAATCATTCCTTGGAGGTGTGGTACGGTGGGTTGCCATACCAGGATCCATATTGGGGCGGCTTTTATTTTGCTAGCGACTACATCTACAACCTCGGCATCGGCTTAACGACCATTCCTCCCAACTTTGGGAAAGTCTGGTACCCTTGTTTTGATAATTTCGTGGAGCGCGCGACATACACGTACCACGTCACCAGTGCTGGCGGACGAAAAGCCCATTGCCAAGGGACTTTTCTCGAGGAAACCTTGCTCGATGGGGACACGCTGGTACGATCGTTCGGCCTAGCACATCCCATCACCACTCACCAATCTGCCATTGCCGTGGGTCCCTACGTCGATTCCAATTATGTGCATCCTGGAAATTTTGGAGATGTCCCTGTCCGACTGACGGGAAAGGCAGAACACATCAACGGCATGGTCAATAAGTTTGAAGAATTGGGGTACGCCATCGACGCTTTGGAGCATTGGTGGGGACCCTATGCTTGGGAACGCGTCGGATATGTCCTTACCACTGATGGAGCTCTTGAAATTCCCACCAACATCGCCTATCCCCAATTCATGGTGGGTGAAGGATTGGTGGCCAACGGAGATTTGTTTAGCCATGAACTCGGACACCTTTGGTGGGGGGATTTGGTCGCTCCAACGATTCACAATCACATGTGGCTGAAGGAGGGGCCAGCAGAATACAGTTCACACCTGTTCATTGAATGGAAAGATGGCTTTGAAGCATTCATCGATTTGGTCAAAGACAATCAGCTGTTCGTGCTCGAAGAAGCGCATTTGCAAGACAACGGCTTTCATCCGCTGTCCCCCATGCCCGATGAAGAGATTTATGGGCGACATACTTACTACAAGGGGGCTTCCATACACCACAACCTCCGGGCATATCTCGGCGATGAGCTATATCGAACAGGCATGCAATCGGTTTTGGCAACCCACATGAATAGCCACATGGATGCCGCCGTTTTTGAGTCCACCATTGAAGAGGTAACCGGCATCGACATGACTCCCTGGTTTGAGGCACAAGTATTCCAGCCGGGTTTTTCAACTTGGGTGATCGATTCCATGGCGCCATCCGGCACAGATGCTTCCACGACATTGTATTTGCAACAAAAGCTTCGGGCTTGTGACAACTACCACAATGCGGATCCGTTGGATGTTACGGTCTGGGACGCACAATGGAACCGCTATGAAACCGCTATTTCAGCGAGTGGTCAATATGCAGAAATCACGGTATTGCACCCTGGTATTGATGACCCCGCAATGATTGCCCTGAATGCCAACGGTCGGTTGAATCAAGGCCGAATGGACTTCACATACACGATTACGGAACCCGAAGGCATTCAAAATTTGCCCTGGGTTGCGATGCGCGTTGGATGCGACGAAATTCAAGAAGGTGATTCTGCCTTGGTGCGTGTGGAACACCATTGGGCGGCTCCAGACGCTGGGCCTGTTGAAGCGTATGTAGATGAATTGAGCGATACCCATTTCTGGATTGTGGACGGTTTGTGGACCGATGGATTGCTCTTGGATGCACGGCTCCAGTATTATGGGAACAACTCTGAGCAGCTGGATTTTGGTCTATATGGTGGTTCAGAAGCCAATGGATTTCTCGCTTGGCGTCCTGATGCTAGCGAGCCTTGGCAAGAATGCGAGAATTACGAATGGCAGCCCGGTTCGTTAACGAATGGATCTGGCTTATTTCGGGTGTTCGATTTGCGCAAGGGACAGTATGCCTTTGCTAAGGGGGACGTGTCCTCAGAAGTTGATGTCAATCCCGGGGAGGAGGCCTCTTTTTCGATCTGGCCCAATCCGGCTCAAAACAAGCTGCAACTCCGTTGGGAAAACAGCATTTCATTCTTCCGAATCTCGGATTCTTCCGGGAAAATGGTGCTGAGAAAACAGGTGTCTGCCCATGTCAACGAGCTCGCGGTGGATGTGTCTGAATGGCCGAGCGGGGTCTACCACGTCACGTCATCCAGAGGAGCCCTCGGGTCGTTTATCAAGAATTGACCCGGCGGCGCTGGATGACTCCTCGGCCCGCTAACCAAGCGTGCATGCCACTTGGTGTGAACCGGACCGTGAAAAAGCTGGAGTCTGCCTCGGTTTGCCAGGTTTGACCGGCATCGGTTGATTGGCTGATTCCTGGAGTCCCGACCGCCCAGATGCCCTGGCAATTGGAGCCTGGGAGGTATCGAATGCAGGAACGGTACCCCGGACCTTCATTCGGTGAGAACAACGACCATGAGCGACCGCCATCTGAAGAAGTCACTTTGTTGGCGGTATTGTCTTCCATCGCCTCCCAATTCCCTCCCCATCCCAATCCTCGATCAGCATCGCACATCGCCATGCTGAACATCCCGGTCATTGTTCCCCCTTGCACAATTGGCGTAGGGTAGACGCCCCAAGATTGGCCGCGATCTGATGAGTGGAAAATGCGCGATGCTTTGCCGCCTGTTGCAATCCATACCTGATCTCCCGCTAGAGCAATATTCCCATTTGAAGCAGCAAAGGCCGCTTCTCCTATGATGCTCGGCGGGAGCTCATCACATCTCTTCTTCACCCAAGTCAATCCGCCATCCCGAGTAATCAAAATACTCAAGCAACCATCGATGGCATCGCCCATCGCGATTCCCTCTTCGTCATCCCAAAAGGCCATGCTGTCATAAAACACGTCTTCGTGATGCTCTGTGTATACGGAATCCCAGTGAGCCCCGTGATCGGTAGAACGAAACAAAACGGCTGGAGAGGCAATGGTCAAGGCATGTGCAGCACGTGACGTAACGGCCAATGAACGAAACGCTGGTACCGTCCCATCGGTCAGTGTCAGAGAATCATGCTGCCACGATTTTCCTCCATCCCGTGTCACTCCGATGCGGCCGTTGGAGCCCGCATACCAAACTTCTGATTCACTCACCACTTCGAGAGCACGGATGCTCGATGGCACCTCCCAGGTGATTTTTAGCTCCTCCAATTCAGTTGGACCTGAGCAAGCTGCCAATAGACAGCAGGTCATCAATAAGCCCCTCATGGGGTGGGGACTTCAGCGGGCAAAGGATGCAGCGAAAGTGAGCGTACAACAGCTTCCACTTCCCTCATGTATTCCCTTTTTTCAAAAAATGGCGCGTAGACATATCCCTCAACCGTGACCAACATGCCTGATTTTTCATCATACGTGGTCAAACTGTAGAATGGGCCGCCCATGTAATCGTTTTGCATTTTCCATAAACCGCGCAATTCCGAAGAGAATTCACCATCAAAAACCACCTCCTCATACGATGGTACATAGCGCAATTCCGTCGTCATATAGGCTCCGGGATTCGGCCCCGGAACGTATTTCCTCAGCATCTTGTTTCGTTTTGAAATCCGAGCTTGCATAGAGAACAAGGAGTCGTGTGTGTAAGGTTCTCTGTAAATAAAGAACCCCTCCTGAACGTCGTGGTTATCACCTCCCTTCATGCGGGTCAATTGGCGATCGATCCAAACAAACTCATCCATCTTCTTCGCCATTCTCGCATCGCGAGGAACGGTGATTTCCAACCCCCAGTGTTGCGCCAATTCCGCTCGCAAGACTTCATTTTCATCCAATTCAATCAAAGCGGCAAACCGATCCACCTCTTCCCTTTGCAATACGCTGAGCATATCTCCTGCCTTCGCCGTCAGCTCAAGCGCTAAATCACCTGCATGGCGTGCTTTTCCCTCCATGTAAATCTGATGGCGGGAATATTTCTCTCGGTAAATCCCGAGATGGGCTTCTTGGGTGTCAACGCGATCCGCGATTTCCAAGTCCAAAATATTGCGATGAGGTTTCCAAAATCGGTCGAATTGATCCCGAGTCAAATGCACTAAATCAAACCACGGCTCAAATTGTGGTAACACCGGATATGCTTGTCCAAAAATGGAGCGGAGAGTGTCTCCCACAGGTCCTTTCCATGTGCCTTGATCGCACACTACCACCAACTCTCCAGCCGCCCCGACTTTTCTTGGAAGCGCATATCGCGCCCCTTCCTGACTTCCGCAGCCAACCAGTAAAAGCAGGCAAAATGCCGCAAACCAACCGTTATAGCTTGCTTGGATCTGCATGAATTCGAAGTTTTTGTCCCACCCGAATAACGGTTCCTTTCAAGCCGTTCCATTCCCTGATTTGCCTCACGCTTACTCCGTAACGATCGGCGATTGTACCCAAGACATCGCCGCCTTTCACCCGATAGGATATCGGTTCCGGAACAAAAACGATTTTCGGTGTCAACGCAGGTTTGTGCAGAATCATACTGTCCTGAAAGGCCAAAAACGTCGGAATGTCTTGCAGAGGAAGAACCAATGGCCATTGCTCAGGAGGGCCGGGGATGATCTTCATTCGGTACATTGGATTCAACGCTGCGATCTCTTCCTCGCTCTTATTCAAATGCGCCGCAATTTGATCAAACCGCAAAATCGTTCGCACGCCAATGGTGTCCAATGAAGTGTATGGCATTTGCAGCTCAGCAGGGAAAATGTTGTGCTCTGCATGAAACTCCATCAGGTAGACAACGGCCATAAAAGCCGGCACATAGTTTCGGGTTTCTCTCGGGAGAAAATGGCGGATTTCCCAATAGCTCTTCTTTCCACCACTTCTCCGAATGGCCTTGTTCACATTCCCCGGTCCTGCGTTATATGCAGCCAATGCCAAATACCAGTCCCCGTAATTGCTGTAAAGTTTTTGCAAGAACTGACAAGCCGCTTCTGTGCTTTTGACAGGGTCTCTACGCTCGTCTATGTACGAGTCAATTCGCAGGCCTTGGGCTCGTGCTGTTGTATACATGAATTGCCAAAGACCGCTGGCACCTGCATGAGACCGGGCATTGGGGTTCAAAGCGCTTTCCACCACAGCCAAATACTTCAACTCTAGAGGCATGTCATACCGATCCAACATTTCCTCAAATAGCGGAAAATACAGGGAAGATCTTCCGAGCATCCGTCCCAAATGAATGGGCCTCTTACTTGCGTAAAAGGCTATGCGCGAATGCATGATTGGATTCCAGGCCAAATCAAGCGGAGAGGTCGCATCCAACACCTCCAATCGAAGTTTTAATTGGGCTGAGTCGAGGGGCGGATATTGATTTAGATCAAATTCCCGAATGTTCCAAAGGGCTGTATCAGCACTCATGCAAGCATTGGCCTCACACCAGTTGATCCAATTCGTTTCCCAATCCGTTAAGGCCGTATCCAAGCGCCGCAAGTCTTGCGAGTCTTGCGCGTTGGCAACTCCCAATACAGCCACAAAAAGGCCCAACAGACCTCCATTAAAGAGCCAATAATTCACGCTTTCGAATCGTCGTCTTCCTTTTCCTTCTTCTCTGATTTTGTGGCGTCCTTGAACTCTTTGACGCCGCTGCCGAGCCCACGCATTAGTTCCGGGATTTTCTTTCCCCCAAAGAGCAAGAGAATAACCAACGCGATAAGAACAATTTGCCAAGGACCTGGAGTCATGATTCGATGTTTTGTGCGAAGTTCTTAATTATTGTTCAATATCTGAAAGATCCGTCAACTTTTAGGTCAATCGTCGGTTTGGGTCCAACGGAATGTTGTCAATCAAACGAACCCCTCCTACTTCAGCAGCAATCAAAACGTAGGGAACACCGTGGTCTCCAGAGCGACAGGTTTCAAATGATTTTCCATCGATGACATCGATATATTCCAATTTCACCCCCTCCTGAAGCTCAAGTTCAATTTTGGCCTGATTCAAAGCCTGATTAATGCTCAGCCGACCAAGAACGGCGCTTTGAATCTGTTTGATCGAACGTGGAATAGCCAGGGCCTGGGCACGAGCCTTGCCGCCTAAACGCGCATTCCTACTGCTCAACGCCAACCCATCTACATCTCGAATTAAAGGACATGCGATGACCTGCAGGTCCGTGAATTCATTCTCCGTCAACTTTCTGACCACTGCCAGTTGTTGCAGGTCCTTTTCGCCAAAGAAGGCCATTTCAGGTTTCACCGCAGCAAAAAGTCGACGCACAACCGCTACCACACCATCAAAATGACCCGGGCGTGCACCCCCTTCGAAGCCATTCGTCAACAGACCATAATTGACCCGGTCCACCCGAGGCTCGCCTTGATACAAATCACTCACCGAAGGCATAAAAACAACATCCACGCCGCATGATTCTGACAAGGCCAAGTCCGCTTCATGTGAGCTCGGATAATTATCAAAATCAGCTGAGTCATTGAATTGGGTCGGGTTGATAAATATGCTAAGGACTACATGATCGCATCGCTTCTTGGCTTCGTGCATAAGTGAAGCATGCCCGTCGTGCAGCGCCCCCATGGTGGGGATAAGGCCAATGCGAATTCCGTTTCCCCGGAATCCGTCCAACTTCACATTCAGTTCTTTCGATGCTAAAATAACTTCCATCAATTCCGCTTCAATCCTTAATTTACCAAGGGTTTTCCTTGATTTAGAGCTCAAAAATGCGTATATTTGTGATAGCCTCAACGTCTCACTTCCAACTGGCCATTATGAGTAAAGCAAGGATCCTCTATATATCTCAACACATCGTTCCCTTTCTCCCGGCCACCCAAATGAGCTCAGTGAGTCGGAATTTACCGCAAGGAGCGCATGAGAAAGGGAGGGAAATCCGGGTGTTTACCCCTCGGTTTGGCAAAATCAACGAGCGTCGTCATCAATTGCATGAAGTTATCCGGTTATCTGGGATGAACTTGTTGGTTGACGATACCGATCATCCGTTGGTGATCAAAGTAGCTTCTATCCCGACTGCCCGCATGCAAGTATACTTCATCGACAACGATGAGTACTTCAAACGCAAGGCAGTTTTGCATCAAGCCAACGGCAAGCTGTTTGAAGACAACGATGAGCGAGCTATTTTCTTCGTTCGCGGTGTTTTGGAGACCGTGAAGAAGCTCGGATGGGCTCCAGACATCATTCATTGCAATGGATGGATGACCAACATTCTTCCTGTTTACCTGAAACAACTTTTTCATCAGGACCCTTATTTTGCTCAGAGCAAGGTGGTGTGCAGTATTTACGATGAGGGATTTGAAGGGTCTTTGGACTCGCGAATGGCGGAAAAAATGATCCAAGACGGCATAGCTTCGGAGAGTGTCGCGTGCATTCAAAACCCTACTTTCGATGCATTGAACGAGCTTGCGATTCAACACGCTGATGGATTGATTGTTGGCTCAGAAGACTTGAGTGAAGAGATTCTCGAAGCCATTAAAAACACGGGGGTTCCGCAGCTCTCATACCACGGAGAGGAGGGGTATGTCGGAGATATAAACAATTATTACGATACTATTCTTGAGGGAAAGGCTGAGACTGTCTCGGAATAACTGAACTTCGCACCATGTTGAAGTTCCCCGCTGGCCTACTCGCGGCAGTCATGGCAAGTATTGGAGGATTCGCCATCCTCAACGGCTGTACCCGACCAGACACTGAAGTTGGCATAGGTTATGCCTCGGCTGACTTGCTCGGCTTGAATCAAACCGACACCATGACCTTGCGTTGTCGCACCGTCCGAGAGGATAGTTTGCTCACCGATAATATGAGCACAGCGGTTTTAGGTCGGATGTACCATCCATCATTTGGATATCACACCGCTGGCTTTGTCAGCCAATTTCGATTGAATGCCCCCGACATTGATTTCGGCTCCAACCCCGTTGTTGATAGCATTTATGTGTCGTTGCGTTATACAGGAGACACGTACGGCGCTTTAAGCCCACAATACGTTCAAGTATTTGAATTGGAAGATTCCTTGAGCTTGGATTCCGCCTATTACTCAAACCGCCAATTCGCTTATTATCCAGAAGACTTAGCGGATCCCGCGTTCCAACCCATCCCGCTCAATCCAAGGCAATCTCTTTTTCTCGGAAATGATACGGTATCTCCGGAAGTCCGCGTTTACCTGCATGAAACTTTTGGTCAACGATTGCTTGATGCAGGTATAACAGTCCACGCATCCAACGACTCGTGGACCGATTATTTCAAAGGGTTGTATGTCGCTGTAGACCCTAACGGTGGAGGAGAAGGGACTGTTGGAATCGATTTAATAAGCGGTCTCTGCAACATGCGGTTGCATTACCACAACGACGTTGATACCCTTTATTACGACTATAGAATTACGAATCTGAGTGCTACAACCAATTTGTTTACCCATGAATGGCAGGGTGAGTTTCAGGCCCTTTCGGAATCCTTTATGGAAGAAGTCAGTTCCGCCCATCTCGGTGTGTTTTCTGGGGCTGGGCTCAAGACCCGTATCTCATTGCCTCATTTAGCCGCTTGGAATGACGGTGTGGGGCCCGGCCGTGCAATTCACAAAGCAGAACTCTGGCTCCCTGTGACGGCTGCCCACAATACGTCGAGTTATGCCATTCCTGATCAGCTCTTTATCCTCACAGAGAATGCAGAGGGTCAACCTATTGCCACGCCCGATCAAAACTCGATTGGCTTGAACATCAATGGCGCATTCGACGCGGAAGAGCAGGCCTACCGATTCAACATCTCGCAAACCATGCAGCGGATGCTCAACGGAGAGTTGGAAAGCGATTTTCTCCATGTGGTTTCTTCACGCGCTGGGATTTCACTCCAAGGGGTCGTAATCGAAGGGCCAGCACCCAATCCAATGGATACTGCTGACCTAGCGCCTTACACTCGTTTGGTGGTGACCTGGAGTGATTGATTTGCTATTTTTGATTCAATCTAAAGGCTATGTGTGGAATCGTTGGTTATATCGGAGACAAAGAGGCCTTCCCTATCCTCATCAAGGGACTGCAGCGGTTAGAATACCGCGGTTACGATAGCGCTGGTGTCGCAATTTTAAATTCCGATGGCTCTCTCGGTATTGGGAAAAAGAAGGGCAAGGTGGCGGATCTCTTGGATTATATCGGCAAGGATCATGGTTTGACGGGGAGTGCGGGCATTGGGCATACCCGCTGGGCCACCCATGGGCCACCTAGTGATATCAATGCGCACCCACACCAAGCGCGCCTTGGAGAGCTCGCGATGATTCACAATGGAATCATTGAGAATTATCAATCTATCCGGAAGACTCTCGAGTCCAACGGCCATAAATTTTTGAGCGACACAGATACAGAGGTTCTGATTCACCTCATCGAAGAGGTCCAAAAGCGTTCGGGATTAACGACCTGTGAAGCCGTTCAAGTTGCGCTGCGGGAAGTAGAAGGTGCGTATGCCATTGTCGTGATTGATCAAAAGGATCCCAACACCCTCATTGCTGCGCGCAAATCGAGCCCCCTCGTTATTGGTGTGGGCGAAGAAGGAGAGTATTACGTAGCATCCGACGCTACGCCCATTGTCGAGTACACCCAGAACGTTATTTACTTGGATGATGAGGAGGTGGCCGTTATGAATCGCACCCAAGGATTGGTCATCCGGAATTTGCAGAACGTGGTGATTGCCCCTGAAATCCACGAACTCGAATTGCAAATCGAAGCGATTGAAAAAGGCGGATACGAGCATTTCATGCTCAAGGAAATTTTTGAGCAGCCACGGTCCATTCGCGATTCCATTCGTGGACGCATGAGCTTGCAGCGCGGAGAAATTCGGATGTCGGGCATTGACGATCATTGGGACAGATGGAAGGACACTGAACGCATCCTCATCATTGCTTGTGGTACAAGCTGGCATGCCGGACTCGTGGCCGAATACCTCTTCGAAGATTTTGCGCGTATCCCCGTCGAAGTGGAGTATGCTTCGGAATTCCGGTACCGCAATCCCGTTATTCGCAATACAGACATTGTCATCGCTATTTCCCAGTCCGGTGAAACCGCTGACACCTTGGCCGCAATCCGGCTTGCGAAGGAAAATGGAGCACATGTCTTTGGTGTCTGCAACGTCGTTGGTTCGAGCATTGCTCGAGAAACCGATAGCGGCGCGTATACACATGCTGGACCCGAGATTGGCGTCGCATCGACCAAAGCCTTTACGGCACAAGTGTCCATACTCACTTTGATGGCGATGATGGTTGGAAAGCGCAAAGGTCATTTGTCTGACAAGCGGTTTAGTCGGCTATTGGTGGAAATGAATTCCATTCCGGAAAAAGTGGCAACCTTGCTCAAACAGGATGGCAAAATCCAAAAAATCGCAGCCGCGTTCAAAGATTCTACCAATGCGCTTTATCTCGGTCGTGGGTTCAACTTCCCTGTTGCCCTCGAAGGAGCATTGAAGCTCAAAGAGATCAGTTACATCCACGCCGAGGGGTATCCTTCTGCTGAGATGAAGCACGGTCCCATCGCTTTGATTGACGAGGCTATGCCTGTTTTCTTCATCGCAACAATGGATGAGGTTTATGACAAGGTGGTGTCCAATATCCAGGAGGTCAAAGCCCGCGGTGGACGCTTGGTAGCCATTGTAACGGCGGGAAACAAGGACTTAGCGAAGCTCGCTGAATACGTCATTGAAGTCCCCAAATGCGATCAAGCTTTGGCTCCGCTTTTGACGTCCATACCCCTTCAACTTCTAAGTTATCATATTGCTGTTTTGCGCGATTGCAACGTGGACCAGCCGAGGAATTTAGCGAAGAGCGTGACGGTAGAGTAGTGCAATTAGGCCTTTAGGGTCAAGCCAACTTCTTCCAATACATCGAGCAATTCTAACAGGTCTTCTGACGTCGTTAGTGGGTTTTGCAACGTACAGCGCAACCATGTCTGTCCTGAAAAATGCGTCTTGACGATGTAAAATGGTCCGCGCTTAATCAATTCCTTTCGCAAATCCGCATTGTCCCAACGGGTCGACCTAAAACAAACGATGTTGGACTTGGGTTGAGCAAAAAGCTCCCATCCCGGACGTTGCTCCACGAGATCAGCCAAAGTTTGGGCGTTGGAAATCAGTTGCTCTACCAAACTACCCCATAGCGCGGGGCCATGGTTTTCCCAGATACCATAGACCGCAGCGCTCAACATGCGCTTGGTGCATTCAAATGTCCGTTTGCTGAAATTCCACCACTCCTCTTCTGTTTCTGATTCGTAGAGGTAGCTCGCGTCGTGCGAAAATGCCGCGTATCCGTCCTTTCCATTGCGGTAAAACAAGCCCGTGCAGAGGGCGGGAATTCCAAGCATTTTATGGAAATCCATAGCAACGGAATCTGCGCGTTCCATGCCACTTAAAACACCCCGATGTAGTTCAGAGAAAATTTGAGCCGCACCGTGGGCCCCATCGATATGAAACCACAAGCCTTCTGTTTCCACGAAATCTGCAATCATGTCCAAGTCATCAAACGATCCCGTTGAGGTGGTACAAGCGCTTCCAACAACCGCTATGACCTCCAATCCACGGCTCACGGCATCATCAAAGGACGTTTTCAATGCCTTGGCATCCATTTGATGCGATTCGTTGGTCGGCACTTGAATGACCCCGGCTTCACCCCAGCCCATGACCTTGGCGGCACGGTCAACGCAATAATGCGCTTGATCGCTCACCAGCAACGCACAACCCCGATCCGTGCCGTCTTTCCATGCGTTGCCTTTGAATCGCCGCTGCCTCGCCGCCAATAGCGCGGTCGTGTTGGCGAGGGTGCCTCCATGGCAAAGGATTCCATTGCTGTGCTCCCCCAGCCCCATGTAGGTGGCAATCGAACGCATGACCGCTTCCTCCATGGGTGAAGACGCCGGACCCATCTCATCAATGGCCATTCCGTTATTGAGCAGGGACGTCGCCGCTTGAAGCCAGGCCAATTCCGGAAAAGGCACGGCGACTTGATGTCCGGCGTACCGGGGATCATGCAAGTGATTGGATCGTTCCGCAATGCGGGAAATGAGGTCGCGTCTAACCAGGCCTGGCTCAGGGTTGGCTTGATGCTCGGCCATTTCCCGCTGCCACAAGGTCAATCGCTCTTCAGGGGATTCCGTAGGTAAGATGTGATCGCATTCTCTTCCCCAAGCGAATCGCAGGTAGTCCGCTAGTCTTTTTTGGGTCTCTAACCCTGATTTTTCAAACTCTTTCAGCTGAAAGAAATCAGCCCAAATTGACGTTTTGTCAAGCGAAGAAGGTGGTTTCATGTGCGAAAGTTCGCCCCGATTGGGGGGAGTTGCCTATTTTTTGCGTTTCTTGCGTTCGAAATTCTAGAAACACAACACAACATCATGAAGAAACTCATGTTCACACTGGCGCTTACCGCGCTAGTAACTATGGGCACTCAGGCCCAAAAGCAAATGGGTGATGAGCACAACATCGAGGTGAGCTTTACGCCATTCTCTGGTAGCCCCATCGACGGTTCAACGATCAAGTATCGGAACTTCTTGGAAGACAATCGCGCCTTCCGCGTCTCTCTCTCGATCGCTTCTTCGACTGACATGCATGCTTGGTACCAAGACGGCGAAATCAACGAAGCTGACCCTGTAAGCCCACAGTTGGACATCACCACAAAGTATTCAAGCATTGGGATTGCCCCTGGCTATGAATTGCACTTTGATGGTATGGACAACCTTTCTCCATACTTCGCTGTTGAGGTGCCAATTACTTTGGGCAATCGTGAGGACACGCAGGAGTTTTGGGGCCCCAATGACATCAATGACGCCGGTCAACCAGACCAATATGTTGTTTGGGAATTGACCAACACACAAGGAGTGACCACTTTTGGAGTGAATTTGTTATTCGGAGCCGACTATTACTTCTCCGATGGTATTTACCTCGGATTCGAAGCGGGGCTTGGTTTTGCTAAGACTACTTTTGGTAATCATGCGATCAGCACGAACGATTTGACTGCGTTCAATATGGCTTTCAACAATGCCTTCTCCACTGAAGTCGCTGGTTCTGAAACCATGGGTGAATTTGTCGGTGAGTTACCATTCAGTGCTCTAGACGGTGTGATTTACAACGAATACTGGCCTGACGGAAACGGTCCTGACGACGTTTACTACCCGTGGCCAAACCACATCTCCAACACAACTTTGGGCAACATGTTCCAAGGAGCTTTACGTGTTGGTTTCTTGTTCGACTAACCGAACTCAACGTATTTTTAAAGGCGACTCGGAAACGGGTCGCCTTTTTTCATGCCCAATCCATCCTCATGCTTCTTTCTCTTTCCTTTCAAAACCAAGGCTTTGTGGCCTCAGGCGCGTCCGAGGTTGACCTGAGCATTGCTTACCAAGAATCAGGCGGTGCAAGTGCTTGGTATGTCAGCCCGATGAAGGTTGAGCCCGTTCGTGCCAACGGATTTCTTGGGTCCGTAGCTGAGGGCGGTGACGTCAACTTTCGAGATGTTCAGTTCAATCCTCATGGAAATGGAACCCACACCGAATGCTTGGGACATATTTCGCCCGAGGCTCACTCCATCAATCAACAGGTCATTCCCGCAATTTTACCCTGTCTCATTGTTTCGGTTGTTCCTGAAAAACGCGGAGAAGATCAAGTGGTGACGCTCAAGGGCATTCAGCTAGCGATTTCAGCCGTTTGGAGCCCAGAACAGCTTCCGCCCGCCTTCGTGCTCAGAACGCTACCCAATGGCCCTGAAAAGCGATCTAGAAATTGGTCGAGTACCAATCCGCCCTATTTGGAGGCCGCATTGGCCCAGTGGCTTGTGCGCTGTGGTGTGGATCACCTCCTGTTGGATTTGCCATCTGTGGACCGGGAGTCCGATGGCGGCGCATTGGCTGCCCACCATGCATTTTGGCAATACCCTGAAAACCCCAGGCACCATGCAACGATTACGGAGTTCATTTTTGTGCCCGATCAACTTGAAGACGGGGCGCACATATTGAATCTTCAAACCGCCGCATTTGAACTGGACGCCACGCCCAGCCGTCCAATCATCATCCCCTGCCTCGCTCGATAAGGGTCCACCCTTATCTAAGTTTTCCTTCCTCCATCATGGGTCTTGACTCCAGGTGGATTTCGGAATGACATTCTGGTTGTTTTTCCAATAAAAAAGGCCCCGCATTGCTGCGGGGCCTTTCTTTTATTTCGTGTAAGATATCAATTGACGTCCCACCACAATTTATCATTCCAGCTTCCTGCACCAGGAGCGCTTGCCCATGCTTCATTATTCAATGTCTGCTCATCAATTGGGTACTCGAAACGAGCGGGAACGCTACCGTCACCTTGCAATGCGCCATCGGCACAAGGTTGCAACAAACCGAAATCCAAACGACGGTACTCAGCCCATCCTTCATATCCCTGCATGTAAAGTGCTACCCATTTCTGACGACCAATTTTTTCGTTCCAAGCTCCTTCTGCTGTGCCATAGGCCACAGCGTCTTGAGCCAAGTAGGCCGCGATTGCAGCATCGTCACTGATGCCCCAAAAATTCATGTTCAACGAAATCGCCGTGTTGTAGTGCTCTTCAGCCGAAAGAATGCTCGTCCATCCACGCTCTGCGGCCTCAGCGGCCAAGAAGTGGGTCTGAGCCGCATCGAAATAGATGCCCGGTAGGTCAGCAGCTAAAATCGCAGCTCCACGCTGAGACACTGCGTCATCTGGCGTCAAAGCCGCATTGGCTTCGTCGAGTCCATATACCTCACCTACATACTCACCAGATGCCACTGATGTGCTATAGTAAACACCCATCCGTGGGTCATTCAATGATGCGAGGTAATCGACCATCGTATTCGATGCCGCAAAATCATTCCGCGTCTTCGCATCCTCATTGATCGGGTTGTTGTTTGGAGCACCCGACAAATAGCTGAACAAAGCGTTGTCCGCATTGCCAGCAATGAGAGTCCCGCTTGCCAATGCTGCCTCTGCAGCGGCTTGTGCAGTTGCTGGGCTCGCGTCAGCCATGCGCATCGCAACACGCAACTTGAGCGAATTTCCAAACTTGGCCCACATCGCCATGTCACCTCCGTAGACCTGATCCCCTTGAGGACCCGCTCCACTTAAGTTCATGCCGCTCAACGCACCATCAATCGATGACAAGAGGCTATTGTATACCGCTTCTTGAGAATCGTAGGTTGGGGTTGTGTTATCCCCTCCTTGAAGGGCCTCTGACATCGGGATAGCCCCGAATGCATCCGTCAAATGCTGATACGTCCATGCTTGAAGCAATTGAGCTACAGCAATTTGATTCGCATTGTCGCCATATCCTGCGTAATCATCCGGACTATCTGTATTCAGATCAATGATGGTTTGCAGATCCTGAAGTGGCCCAGCATAGAAAGATGCCCAAGCGCCATTCGCTGTCGTTTCACGGTATTGATACCGGCTCTCGTTTGAGTATTGGTTTGAACTCCAGTACTGTGACGTTTGCATGGCGCGCCGGCTTCCCCAGAATGAATTGTACACACGGTCCATAATGGACTTCTGCGCATTGGTCAAAAGGAAACCAGGAGCAACTGCTGTTGGCTCGTTGGGATTGGTGTTGATCTCCTCGAAGTCCTTTCGGCACCCCGTGAAGGCAAGGGCTCCAATCAAGCCCACCAGGAAGAAAATTTGCTTATTCATTTTCATAATTTTTTAGGGTAGGGAATCAGAGGTTGAATTTCAGATTGAATCCGATGGTCCGCTCCGCTGGGAGCTGGCCACCTTCAAAACCTTGAACATTGGAGGCCGACGTGGCCACCTCTGGATCGATATGCGGCGCATTCTTCATTAGAATAGCCAAGTTCCGGCCATAAATACCGATGCTGATATTGGTGAACGGTAAACCGCTTGTTAAGCTTGCGGGAAGGTTGTAATCAAGCCGCATCTCACGCAATTTAACAAAACTCGCGTCGTATTGGTCAGCTGCGTGAATGATGTAGCCTTGGTTGTAAAAGTAGTGTGACTGTGCGTCAATGGACTCTGTGTTCTCTTCTCCTGAAGATATCCATCCTGACTCATCAACAGATGTGGCTAGGTCGTCCTCTATCCATTCGCCAACCATACCATCTACAACAATCCCATCCTCACGGATGTTGTTCTCAGCTGTTTCTGCCAATGTACCGGAGTACTTACCCCACTGGTTGGAGTAACTGTGCAGTGAAC
>JAPKCA010000068.1 GCA_028823145.1 Flavobacteriales bacterium | reverse complement strand
GTCATTTCTTCCCTCGTTCCGGTTTTCGTTCCGGTTCTCAGTTCTCGGTTCGCGGTCATTTCTTCCCTCGTTCCGGTTTTCGTTCCGATTCTCTTTTCTCGGTTCGCGATTACCACGTTCAGGTCGTGAGCTATTGCGGTCATTGCGCGGTCCACGATCGCTGTTGCGTTCGTTTCGATTTCCACGATTTCCACGATCGCCTTCTTTTTCATCGCGGGCTATGTCATCGGAATCGTTCTCAGCAGTAGCAGGTTCTTTTGCTTCCTTTTGAGGGTCGTTTTTACGTACGTTTCCCACAGGCTTATTTCGCTGGTCCCATCGTTCCCTCATAGCATCACCAGCCTTGCGATCCTCTGTAGCATCACCGGCCTTGCTCTCCTCTGTCGAATCTGAGTTGGTCTTAGCCTTGGCTGTTGTTTGAGCCCTTGATTCGGAGGATACAGGTTTTTGGCCTCGTGGCTTAGACGTTTTGGGTTCCTTTTTTTCAACTGAAGCTCCCTTAGTGCCAGCAGTTCCGCTGGCTTTCTTTGGAGCCGAAGAAGCTTTCGGTTTTTTAGGGGTGGCATTCGGACGGAGTGCTTGTTCATCTAAAATGCTGTAAACTAAGTCCTGCTTTTTTAGACGGTCTGAGCGGTCAATGCTCAGTTTCTTCGCGATTTCTCTGAGGTCAGATACTTTCTTGCTATTCAATTCTATGATGTCGTACATCAAATAAGGGGGAGTAAAAATAAAAAGGGGATAGAAACTTTCGAGTTTGAAGTGTTGGCACCAAGGCCATTCACCTCATTTGGGACAATCATCCCAACCCTCAGAAGAATCGTTGCAATGATAATCAATCTTTTTCGATTTACGCAATAATTCAACGAAGAACCTCTAACTCGACGGCTTCCAATTGATTGATTTGTCCTTTATATAGCTGAAATCGGAGTAAGGTGCGAATCTGATGAAACCCATGCTTGCCCGCGGCTCCTGGATTCATGTACAATCCGTCCCAAGACTTGTCCCGTTCGATCCGAAGTAAATGACTATGGCCGCAGATGAAAACATCAGGTCTCTTGGCGTCTAAGAGTTTTCTGACTCCTGAAGCATACCTCCCAGGTCGGCCACCGATATGGATCATGAGAAAATGCATTCCCTGAAGATGCCACTCCAACATCTCGGGTAGCTCAGTTCGCATGCGATGATCGTCAATGTTTCCAGGTACGGCACGAACTGGAGCGATGCTCTTCATGGTGTCAAGCACGTTGAAATGGCCAATATCACCAGCGTGCCAAATTTCATCGCATCCTTGGAGGTGATGCGTGAGCCGATCATCCCAATGACTATGGGTGTCCGATAGCAGACCGATTTTCACACTAGATTCAGGCATGGTTTTGGCCGTGGATTGTTTTACACGTACCTAACTTGGGCACATGAGTCGAGCGATGAGCAAATATCAAGGAAGTCTGCTGTTTTGCATGGTTTTTGGAATGTGGATTGGCATGTTATCTCAATCCAATCCACATCAGCCGAGTCGAAAGGCTCAAAAGAGGTATGATTTGGCGGTGCAATCCTACATGGTAAAGGACATCGCACGGGCTTTAGAATTCGTGACTGAGGCCATTGAAAGGGACTCGGAATATTTTGAAGCTTGGATGCTGCAATCCCAACTTTTAGAAAAGGAACAACGTTGGCCGGCTGCTGCTCATGCTATGAATGCGGCCATGGCATTGCGTCCATCTGTTCAGGAGAAATGGGGGAAGACTTGGAGTCGTCGATTGTTTCGATCTGGCCATTCTGATCGAGCGCTTGAGGTGATGGAGCAAACTGGTTGGTGGTCTGATTCAGAGGGTGACGATGAAGTTCTTGCTTTATCCATCCGATTCGCTTCCTATGCAACTCAGCATCCGGTAGAATTGCAAGTTTATCCTCTGCGCGGTGATGTCAATACCGAATCAGCTGAATATTATCCTACGCTATTTGTTTCTGGTCAACGCATGATCTTCACACGGGATGTTGCGACGGTAGGAATCTACTCCATTCAAGAAGACTTTTTTGAGGCGGTCCTCGATGATCGAACCTGGCGCGTCACAGGACCATTGATGGGGGTCAATACGTCAGGAAACGAAGGAGCCCCTGCTGTTCGTGGAGATGGACGTCGTTTGGTGTTTACGGCATGTGAAACGTCAATAGGAGATTATGGCCGCCGTTCGGGCAGTGGGTCATGCGACTTGTTTGAAGCGACTTGGAATTCTACAACCAATCGCTATGAGGGAGAAATCAATTTGGAATCAATCAATACACGGGCATGGGAAAGCCAGCCTGCTCTAAGCGCCGATGGAAGCCAATTGTTTTTTGTCCGCGGCCGGCAACTGCAGGATGGTTCTAGAGAGCAGGACATTTGGTTTAGCAAGCGCAATGAATTGAACGATTGGAGTACACCGAAGAAGTTGCTTGGGTTGGTAAATACACCCGGACGGGAAGAAAACCCGGTGTTGCACCCGGATGGGAAAACGTTGTATTTCGCTTCAGATGGACATCCAGGGATGGGAGGGCTGGACCTGTTTGTTTCGAGAAAGCAACAAGATGGAAGCTGGGGACTGCCGGAAAACTTGGGCTACCCCATCAATACGGCTGCGGATGAAAATAGCCTGCAAGTGTTCCCAGATGGGCGTCGCGCCTTGTTTGCTACAGACCGCAATCAACAAGGTAATTTGGACTTGTGGGAATTGGTTTTACCCGAAGAGGTGCAAGCGGAGGAAACAACGCAATGGACAGGTCGAGTATTCGATGTCGTTGATGGGACGCCCATTTTGGCGAGGGTTGAAATCTTGGATGCGCAAGGAGAACTGCTCAGCAGTCAAATGAGCGATCCAGGGGATGGTGAATTTTCATTGCCTTTGTCACTCAAGCAGTCAGTGACTCTCCAGGTATTTCATCCGGATTATGCTTTTTTTCATGCAGTTTTCAATCCGATAACGGACTCGGATGATGTGGCATCCATTCCGATGACTCGATTGGAAATTGGAACAACGCTGATGTTACGGGATGTTCGTTTTGAGACGAGTTCAGCCGTGTTGGATCAGGTGTTTCAATCGGAATTGAATCAGTTGGTAGAAACAATGAAGCATTCGGCCGTTCGTATCCTTATCATTGGCCATACGGATAACCGGGGAGGAGATGAGGCTAATTTAAAACTCAGCGCGGACCGTGCAGCGACCGTTGCTAACTATTTGGTATCGAACGGTGTCGAGGCTGACCGGATGGAGTTGAGCGGAATGGGGGAATTGGAACCGATTGATAGCAATGAGACAGAAGACGGGCGCCGTCGAAATCGGCGAACGGAAATTGTCATCATTGACTGAGATCCATTTTTAAGGAAAACCAAAATGTTCGTCCGGGAGCGGGGTTGTAAAATTTCCCGCCAAACCCGTTGACTTGTAGCCAGTTCGAGTACTGAGCATTGAGTGCATTGCGTATTCCTATCCGGATGTCTCCACCGCGAAACTTGCGCGAAACGTGTGCGTCGAGACGAGCATATGCTGGTGCCCATGCAGATTGATTATTCCGCAAAGGAGTTCGGTCATTCCATCGATTCGCCAACTTCCAGGTCCATCGACGGTGTTGGTATGTCACGCTCGCACCTGCTGTGTGCAAAGGCGTACCAGGAAGGTGTTCTGCTACGCGTTCGAAATGATGGCGGTTGACACTGCCGTGTAGATGCACCCGGACAGATTGGAGAGGACCGAATACGGCTTCTCCCTTCCATTGGCCTTCCAAACCGGTCATGCGAAGGCCGGCAACATTTTGGATGGTTACCCCGTCATTCTCACCTTCTACACTGGCGATGGCATCTCTGATTTTTTGCCCATATGCGTTCAAAGACCAACTCGAATTGAGTTTTGATTCAGTTGATAAGGCACCTTTGGCACCAAACTCGAGCGCTTGGCATCTTTCTGGAAGCAAATCATATAAATCATTCGTCTCAGGATCGACCAATTCAAAAGAATTCGGATGACTGGTGCCTTCAGCATATTGAATAAAGGCTGACGCTGTGGCCTGGAGAGGAAAAGAAAGTGAGAGTCGAGGCGCCGGGCGAATCATCTGGTAATCCTCGTTGTATGGTCGAGATGGAATGCTGGAATCGAAAAATGTTCCAACGGTGTTGCGGTCCATCCATTCAATCCCCAGTTGGGCATCGAGGACGAAGTCATTGTCGGATTCCAATCGCACCCCCGTTCCCATCCAAACATTGCTAGTCATGGAGACCAAGTCATACCGGGGTGTGGTCAATTCAGCTATCAGGTCTCTCTCATTGATTTGCAAACGTTCAAATCGGCCGATAACGGACTGATCCCAAGTCAAAACATATCGTCCTCCTATGGCATAGGATTGGGCCCGCCACCAGCGTGCTGACCCATTGTATTCGGATTCTGTTTTAAATCCCTGGTAAAAAGGAGATGTTCCGTAGGGATTGGTTTTATCACTTAGCTGTGCGAACAGCCACAGTCCGTTCTTTCGGTCTCCTTCTTCGATGCGATGGCTCCACCCAATCCAAGTTCGCTCTCGTTCGACATGGGCATCAAAAGCCAGGCCGGGCGCTTGTTGAGGGTTTTCTAGAGCGGACTCCGCCGTGATGGATCCAGGTAAGTCCCATGTAGCGTTGAGGTGTCCAATCCATACGTGACGTTTCTGGCCTGATTTCGAAACCCAGCGTTGATGGTATTCCATCATCCGTTTGTCGTTGGATTCTTGCGCACGATACCCTGGGTTGGTTGTCCATTGCGTGTTGACTCGAACGTGTTGATTTGCTTTTTTCAGATCATAGCTGAATCCCACGTCAGATGCCAAGGTTGGGAGGTCAGCTGACAAATTCCCGGTTGTGGAGACATGCGTTCTCCAAGACACCGAATGTCCATCTGGGATTGATTCAAATCGAGGGAGAGAGTGACCGATCAACGCCCCACCATATCCACCACCAAGAAGGGCGCCTGTTGGTCCCAATAGCACTTCTAAGCGTTCAAGCCATTGCGGATTCCACATTTCCAAAGGCGACGATCCACTGGCACTTGTCAGTACGAATCCATTGCTGAGCATGTGCACATTGCGAACCGCAAAGGGGGAACGCAATCCGCTGCTTCGCATTTGAATCCTTCGCGATCCTCCGATGCCCCTTGTTTCCATCTTGACTCCAGGAATCACGTTCACGGCGTCTTCGATGTCAGGAGACATTCCATTTTGAAGCAATTCCTTTGAAATGATGGTTACTGCCCCGGATGCTCGAATCGCTGGAATGGGAATGCGAAAGCTTTCAATGGAGGCCTCCTGGAGAGCGAGAGTATCTAATTTTTGTTGTCCATAACTAGCCATGCATGTCAAAGTGAAGCACCAACATGCAACACGACGTATTCTTTTCGTCCCCATGATTCCCATCCTGAACGGTCTATTTCGAATTGGATGCGCTTATCGCTTCACCTGAAAGCTTCGCGTCATGGTGCCTTGTGCGTGGCTCACACGAATAAAATACTGTCCAGCTGCCCAAGTATTCACGTCCAAGACGAGGGTGCTTGATGGTGCCTTTCCTGAAGACATGCTTTTTCCGTCATATGAAATTACTTCAAATGAGGCATCTTGAAGAGGCTCATTCCAAGACAATGAGAGTGATTCAGAAGCAGGGTTGGGGTACAATTTCAAGGCCAACAAGTCTCCAGAAGGAGCGGCAATGGAACTGGCAAAGGCTTCGTTTCGAAACTCCTTGATGATGTTGGGCCCACTTCCGGGATAAGAAGTGCCGTTGAACGCAACGTAAACCGACCCGGTGGATGGATTAACAGCCACGTCTCGGACTCGCTGATTGAATGATGAGAAGTATTGTTCCTCATTCGTCACACTCAATCCGTCATCGGAAAGGTGCAAAACACTCAGCCGTTCGTATTGACCGCCAAGTCCACCGAGAACAGACATCAGGATGCTGTTCTGCCATTCTGGAATTGCTGCGTGGTTGTAGTATTCGATTCCGTTCACTGCAACACAAGGCGTCCATGCTTCTAAGGGTTCGATCACGTTGTTTTCTGCACAAAAGGTCTGCTCTGAAGACGTATTGCAAAATCCTTCAACATTGGGCCAGCCGTAGTTGCCTCCCGCTTGTACAATGTTGAATTCATCGTTTGAGCTTTGACCGTGCTCAGAACTGTAGATAATACCATTGGGTCCCAAGGCTAAACCTTGGCTGTTTCGGTTTCCAAACGTATACACGTGTGAGCCAGGGAACGGGTTGTCATCGGGAACCGATCCGTCGAGGTTGAGCCGCAGCGTTTTTCCTTGCTTGGAATTCAGGTTTTGTGAATTGGACGATGAGCCCACATCTCCAGCGGTCATGAGCATGGTCCCGTCAGGAAGCATCAAGAGCCGGCTTCCATTGTGGATTCCTCCCGCTTGAAGGTTGAGCAACCCCTCTTCATTGACCAATTCTGTGCCATTCCATTCAAAGACACTCAGGTGTTCGATGCCATTTCCTCCACTGCCGGTGCAATAGACAATGTATACCAAGGGTGAGTTTTCCCAATCGGGGTGCATGGCCATACCCAACATGCCGGGTTCGCCATTTCCACCATTCATCACTGTTTTTTCCAGAACGACTGTATAGTTCCCAGAAGCAGGGTCGATCCGTAACACTTCACCTTTGCGCGAAGTCATCCAGATGAAGTCGTCAGGACCCCAAAGGATTTCCCATGGCAGTTGCACTCCTGTGACGAGATCATACTCGGTGAGGGTCGTATTGCCAACTTGCCAAGTAGGCTGCGAAAGGATGGGGGCGCTTACCACCAATCCGATGAGAAGAAGTCTGAGGTTCAGTTTCATGTGGGCAAGGTAAAACGGCTTTCTTTGTTCCGAAAGAAATCTTTTCAATACGCATGTTCAATTTCATCCGATTTTGTTGTTTATCCATGCTAGCTATGCTGGTATTGTCACCATTCACGTCCATTGCCCAAACGCCAGATTGGATGTTTGCGTTGGAAGGCACGTATGTTGGCCGATGTGAATCTCCCAATGCTGCCCATGATGAAATTCCGATAACTCGCGATATTCGAGTGGATGGTCTGCGCAATGGAGCTGAAAATGGATTTGTTGTACGCTATGCAATGGAGTCGGAAAAGGGTGTTTCGGATTGGGTTGAAATGTGGGAGTGGGATGAGGCATCTGGAATGGTTGAGATGACGACCATAACAGGAAATCAACCGGCCAAGTATTCCTGGCATGTAGAATCAAGTGGTGCGCTAACAGTGTTATCCCGTGGGGGATCAGAAAATAATCAGGCAGTGATCTTCCGCTTGAAATTGCAACGATTGCCAGGACAATTGAGGATGAATCGATTCGTCAATGACGGAAGTGGAGCCTGGGAATGGAGGGAACGGTATATCCTAGAAGAATATACGGCAGAAGATTAATCGGCGAGGACATCAAAAGCCAAACAGCTTTTTGCGGGAATGATGAATTGACCGTTTCCCGCTGTGGCATTTCGAGTGAGCGGGCGCACATTCTTTGGAGCATCAGCTTGAAAAGCATAATCATGTTGACTTGTGTTGATGAACACCAGGGTGGTTTCATCCAAGTAGGACCGTTTGATTTCCAATACCCCTTCAGAGGGCGTGCGGTAATTGGTTTGGCCATACATCAGGCTCATTCTGGACTTTCGTAATGTGATCCAATCGCGGGTCCAATTCCACATGGTTTGTTCATCCTTATTCCACCCGGCAAACCTCATCATCCTCCGGTTGTCCGGGTCGTTGCCTCCAGCGTCAGCAATTTCATCACCGTAGTAAATACATGGAATGCCTGGCGTTGACATCAAAAAAGCCATCAACCAACTCATCCGCTCATACCCTTTGAGCCCTCGGTGTTGGATGTCTCGGGTCCAGCCGGCGAGTTTGGTGTCTTCACCAAATTGGAGTCCTCCATCAGCGAGGGAAGAGAACCGAGGCCGATCTTGATTTCCGGTGATATTGCCCATCACATGATGAGCTCCATACGTGTCTCGGCTTTGTTCAGCGATCGCAATTAAGTCTTCCAGATGAGGGGCATCCTTGCCCAATGCCACGACCAATGCATCGTATAAATTAAAATCGAATTGGGCATCCAACATACCTGACGAAACATATTGATTGATCAGCGAAGGGCTACCATAGGTCTCGCCAATTTGGAACAATGGTGAATCCCCTTGCTCGGTTTGGGTGTTTTTGATTTTGGTGGTCAGGGTTCTCCAAAATACTTCGGGGATATGCTTGGTGGCATCATGACGGAATCCATCGATGTCAGAATGTGTCGCCCACCACAAAGCACTATCCGTCATGGTTTCATACACCTCCCGACGCTCTAAATCCAATGTGGGCATAAATGTATCAAACCAAGTCGTGAGGCGCTGATCATCCCAAAGCTGGGTGTTCATCGTTCCATCGGGGAGGTACAAATCCGTGACCCAATCGGGGTGCTTTTGATAAACGGGATGATTCTGATGAACGTGGTTGGCGACATAATCAATCAAAACGTTCATGTTATTCTTATGGGCTACATCAACCCATCCATTGAATTCTTCCATGGTGCCGAAACGGTGGTCAATTCCGGAGGATCGAATGGGCCAGTATCCGTGGTAGGCACTGAATTTACTTGTTAAAGAAGTGGAGGGGTCCGTCCAATAGCCCCAGGCATCTTCGGGGTTTGGCGTAACGGGTGACACCCAAATGGTGTTGACACCAAGCGAGTCGAAGTACCCCATTGACTGCTCTATCCCTGCGATATCGCCGCCGTAGTATTGGGCTCTCGGATGAACTCCTGGGTCTTCGGTGATGGCATCATTCGAAGGGTCCCCGTTCGCAAATCGATCGATCATGAGGAAGTACATGATCATAGCGTGCCGGTCTGTTCTCGTTAATTGCTTTGTATCCAGAATAGGCCGTCCTGATGCAAGAGGAATCAAAGCTTCTTGGCTTCGAGCTTCAGAGTTCGTTGCCCATATTTGGATGTGAGATCTCAATTGATGGAAAGCGGTTGCGGGCATTTCTACCATAGCATACCCCGTGCTATCGGCTTGAACGAATGCATGGGTTTTGGAATTCCAAAATGCATAAACGGTAGCTTCTGGATCGGTTTGAATGGCGAAATAGGAGAGCGAAACATCCTTTTCGAGCTCATGAAACGAGGCATCGAGTGGAACATCTTTTGCATCTTGGCCAACGGCCATAATCGAATTGAATGCCCCAAAGCCGTTGGGGACTTGGCGAGGATTGTGTGGGTCGACTTGCGGCACACCATCAATGATAAGCTGATAGGGATGTTCACCGCGGGGCAGGGTCATGGAAATGACCCAGTTGTTGTCAACGCGTCGCATGGGGGATGCCGATTTACTCCAGCCATTCATGGAGCCCATCAAATGGACGCTTTTTGCGTTTTGGTAGCCCTCAAGCATGAGCGTGAATGATTGTTGATCCGTTCGAAATACGGGGACTTCCCAATGTTCTGCTTCCGACCACAACTGGAGAAACCCCAATGCCCGCATGGGTTGATTTCGAAGAACAACGATGCCGTTATTTGAAGTTGAATCGGGAAGAATCAAAAGTGTCTTGCCGTTTTCCCACAACACGGAGTCAATCGACCGCGTCGTGCCAAAAAAATCATCGAGATACACAACCGTGGAATCCGCTTGCAATTGAATTGGGTGGAACGGCTGAAATGTTGAAGTGGATTTTATTTCGGGCTTCCCACAACCTACCACGAATAGCAGACTAAGCGACATGACTCCAATCAAAAATTGGATGTTCGTTGGAAGATGACGGTAGCGCAAGTTCATCGAGTGAACGATTTGGGCTACTCGCAATCGAGCAACGAGATAATCTCAAATGGTGGAGGTCCAGGAGGATAAGTGAATCCATCACGGACGATATAGAACCAAATCTCACTCAAGGATTCGCCTTCACCCAGAATCGCTGTAAACATATCTTCTGGGATGACCGTCATGCGAAATTTTTCATCTCCAATGGACTTAAGCTGCAGTTCAGGGGTGGATGTGATCATTTCTAGAGGTGCATATTCATAGCTGGTGAAGTCATCCACTTTGCCTAAAAAGTAAACGAAACAGTCTTCTTCGCCCATGTTTTGCAAACCTTCGTATTGCAACTCTTTGGCGTTGTTGTAGGTCAACGAGATGTAGTCATCTGGCTCTCGCAATTCGGGAAAGACACAGATCCGCCCATTGCACAATTCAGGCGTGATATCCACGTGCATGTCTTCAGATTTGGCTTCAAAAGGGAAGCCTTCGGCCGGATACCCATTTTTAAGCTTGGCCAAGCAAGAAATGCCTCTTGCAAATAATTGTGGGCCATCTACCCCATAATATTGAGTTGGAACGAAGGTCATGGAATACAATTTTGGGCCGACTTTGGTTAACACTTGGTGATCTGCGGAATTGTCCCAGTCGCCATTCCCAGCGGCTGGCCCAGCGGGATCCCATGTCCATAGATATACAGAGGTGTCAGGAAAGGCATCCAGAATACCCGAAAGACCATTGTTTTGAAGGCCGTCTTCGCTTTGGTTCATATCGATGAACAACGTCATTTCGGAGTTCGCATCTGTTGGAGAGGGCAGAACATAGGCTTTTTGCGCAGTCAGCGACAGCGAGCCAATAGCGACAAAAAGAATGAGAAGAATCTTGTTCATGACAATCAATTGATGCGGTTGAACTCAAATGTGTAAATATTGGTGGCAGTGCCTCCGCAAGCTCGCTGGTATTCAATGCGCATTTGCTGATCAAATTCGCGAACCATGCCACCGAGATTGTAAATCAATGTGTCCGCTGTTGTGTAGAGTTCGAGGTATGTTGGATAGAGGTCATCATCAAATCCCCATTCGCCGCCATCACCGAAATAATTCTTCCCCAATTCTAGCGCCACTTGATAGGAGCGGTCTTCTTGGAAGGTGAGTTGGAGAGGAGAGGCGATTCCATCGATGAAAAATGAGCTCAAGTCTCTGATCTCTTTGACGGGGCTATTGAGGTCTTGTTGGGTAAAAGAGGATAATTCCCACGTACCCAACATGCCTTTGACTTTGTCAAAAGGTTCTCCGATTTCTCCGGAAATTTCTGGTTTGCATCCGTTGAACAATGTGCCAACGAGCAGGATGGAAGCGATGAGCGGG
>JAPKCA010000067.1 GCA_028823145.1 Flavobacteriales bacterium | reverse complement strand
GACCAACATGATGATCCAGCGTTTGACTCTGTCCAATCCGAGAGCGTGCATCATCCCCATTAAGACCAATGCAACAGGAAATTTATGTAACACCAGTCCAAACAAGAGCACAGCATTTAAATCCGACCAAGCAACAGCATGGGAATGACCTTCATGCGCATGTCCTGCAGCTTCCGTCAAAGGCATGGATTCAATGAATGCGTGTAGGCACAAGCTGATGACAATTCCCCATGGAACGGACGGTGATTTGCTGTCCGACTCATGAGCATGCACGTGCCCGTGCTCAATTCCTTGCGACAGGAATTCCAGTAACCCTTGAAAAGTGAATCCGATCAAAACAAATAAACCTGCATTGCGACCCCTCGCATAGGTCTCTGGAACCAAGTGATTGAAGATAATCCCAATCAAAAAGGCTCCACCGAAGGCCAAAATTAGCGGCAAATGGCGATGAAGAGATTTGCCTGCTAAATCATAGAGTGCAGCCCCAGATAAGGCAACAAGAAGCAAAAGAAATGAAGCTGACCACATGATTATTTACGGGCGACAAGTATACATCGTGGACTACCGGATACCAAGCTGTCAAGCTGATAATTACCAAAGGCTTGGATTGTTTTGAGTCCCGCCTTTTCGATCCAATTTGACAATGCATCCCGAGACAAATCACGAACACGTTCAACAAAATGCAAGTCTTCACCAGAAGGGCCTTTGTAACCAATAGATTTCTCAATCCAACCCTGATGGATGCGCCGGTGGATTCGAAATTCAGTTCCTTGACGAACCAAAACCTCCTCTTCCACCAGTCCATTCCTGACAAACGTATTATTCAAATAATCTAGGATCAATATTCCATTTGGTCGGAGGATTGATTTCACGTGCTTAAGGACTTCCAAATTTTCATCTTCCCGTTCAAAATATCCGAAACTCGTGAATAATATAAAAGCCACATCAATGGACTCAGGAAGAACATGCTTGTCTATTTCGCGCATATCCCCACAAATAAATCGGGTGTTTAACTCATCCTTCACATGACTCTGGGCGATCCGGATATTCTCCTCCGACAAATCCAAACCGATAACATCGTGCCCCAAGTCAGCCAAAGCCAAAGCATGTCGACCATTTCCACAGCCAATATCTAAGATGTCCTTTGGAGCTGGACCCAGAAACCGCTTGGAAAGAAGTTGAATGAAATCATTCGCTTCCACCTGGCTCCGATTTTGATATAGCAAATGATATGCTTCTGTATTGAACCACTTCTTAAACCAATCAGATTCGCTTTTCCACATTGAACTTCTCATTACTCTTCTATTCTGACATTCAAGTTCTGACATCCAAACGTAATTTCATCACATGTCTTCCGCTTTTCCTTCTAAGCAGCATCCATCTTCAGGTGAAAACATGCCGTTTGTCTCTGGAGAACTCGAAACGCGCTGGTGTGGAGCGGTTGGAGAAGAGGTAACGCGTTTCATTATTCAATGGTTGGAAGGGCGGATGAACGATTTATCTCTGCCTACAAGGCAAAGGAAACGCATTGTACACGTCTCGATCGAGATTTTGCAAAACATCCATCATCATGCCCGTGGAAATGAAGATGTTACCGTTTTTCAAATTATTCGATCGGACGACGTTTGGCACGTGCAGTCCCAGAATGAAGTTCAAGAAGAACAACAAGAGATTTTGCAATCCAAGTGGAAAGAATGGCTCCAGCTTTCTCCCAAAGAGTGGAGATCCACTCAACTTGAAAAACTTGCTTCTTCTGAGCGAAGTATGCATGGAGGTGGTGGGGTAGGATTAAATGAAATCCTTCGAAAATCAGACGGTCAAGTAGAGTTGAATTTTTTAACACACAAACACGGTGAGCGCTTGGTTCAATTCTCCGTTCAAATTTCTCCGACATCATGAGTTCAATCCACCTTGCAGCTACTCCCAAAACGCCGGAAGTTCAATTTTCGATCGACCCCATGGAAATGTCCATTTCAGGACGGTCCATTCCCGAAAATTCCATTGAATTTTATCGTCCATTGATGGAATGGGTAGACTCACATATCGCTGCATCAGAGGCCTCTGTTGACTTTTCCATTCGACTAGAATACTTCAACACCAGTAGTAGCAAGTGCCTCATGGATTTGTTGAAACGAATTGAGAAATCTCCCATATCGTCGACCATACTCTGGTATTATGAAGAGGAGGACGAGGATATGCTCGAGGCTGGCGAGGACTATTCTGCCATTATTGACATCCCCTTTAAGCTCATTGCTGTCGCAGGGCCATAAGGCCTCCCCTTATCGCTTGATCTTGCCCAATCGTTCCGGTAAGCGATTGGCTAACATGAGAAAAAGCAACAGGATCATGCTCCATAGCACTCCTAGATTAAACGTCGAGGTGCTAAACACCATTGAGCCCACTTGCTTATAAGGTGAATAAAATGGAGCATTCCAGGCTTGTTTCCCTCCTGGCATTTGATGGATAAAGGCCGTTCCTTGAATCAATCCACGTTCGGTTTCTGCAATGCGCTCTTTGCGATCTGTTTGCATGACCCAACTATGTAGAGCATCGTTGTGATGTTTGTCTTTGAGCTGAGTGAGGTCAATGGATTCTGATATTGCCCGACGCATGCTATCGCGCAGTTCAAATGAATTCCGGTAAACGTCCTTATACGTGTCCCGCATATTCAGAATACTTGTGGTCGGGTCAACGGCAATGCCCCATCCCTCTAATTCACGAACAGCACCTTCCTTTTCCTGAGCAAATCGTTCGCTATCCTGTATGTCTAAAATGGAGTGACACCAAAAGTCCCTTCTCCATGCAGAGCGCTCTAAACGATCTTCTACCTCAACAAACAGAGCATCGGCTTGGTTGTTTCTAGTCAGCGAAACCACCACAGATTCAAAACCCCAACGTGATGCCATCAAGTTGCCGATCCATGGAACACGATCGACTTGCGTGAAAACTGGATTGAATCGATCAAACCGCACGATGGCTCCACCAAAAATAATTTGAGGAATGATCAGCAAAGGGATGATAATGTAAATCACTTTAGCACTCTTAAAAGCGGAAGAAATGCTCAGTCCCAGCATATTGGCAAAACAGCTGAGGCTGAATAGCGTCATAAACAGAATTCCAAATGCATCTGGAATATGAAGGATGGCTATTGAAATTAACGCATACGTTGCGCTTTGAATGGCTGATAGCATAAACATCAAACCCACTTTTGACGTGAGATAGGCCGACCAATTCAGTTGAAGGAACCTCTCCCTTCGCAAAGTTGGACGATCCCGGAGGATTTCTTCGGCACTGACGCTCAACCCCATAAAGAGCACGACAATCACCGAAATGAACAAGAATTGAGGCATGTTTTCACTCAACCGATAGACATAGTCTTGACCGCCATCTTGAAAACGAGTGAATCCAGCCAAAATGGAGGCCAATACAGGAGCCTCTAGGAAGTTGATTGCTAGATACTGCTTATTGGTCCTTTTCGCATGAATGTCGCGACGCCAATACGTTCGCCACTGTGAACGCCAATTGGGCGGCAATGTTCGAGGAGGACGCTCCTCTTCCACTTCCATTGGTTGCGCTGGGTTGGCTTGAATCAAATTGTAATAATCATTCCATTCGCTCGGTTGAACGCGACGGGTATCCGTCAATTGGCCAAACTCATCGACCATACAAACCTCAATGGTCGTAAACAACTCTTCTGGATTGACTGTTCCACATTGATGGCAGATCGAATCACCGGAATGAGCATGATTGGACAACGACCGGAAATAACTCAAACTCTCCAATGGGTTTCCTTGATAGATGGGGTATCCGCCCCTATCCAACAAAAGCAATCGATCAAACAATTTGAAGATGTCTGAACTCGGCTGGTGAATGACCACAAAAATTAGTTTGCCACGCAAGGTCAATTCCTTGAGCAAATCCATAATCTGCTCACTATCACGACTGGACAGCCCGCTCGTTGGTTCATCCACAAATAACACCATCGGCTCTCGAATCAACTCCAATGCAATGTTCAGTCGCTTTCGTTGACCCCCCGAAATCGTTTTATCCATGAGGGACCCGACACGAAGCGACCGAATCTCCCAAAGTCCCAACCTTTTAAGTGTGGAGTCAACTTGCTCATCTATCGCTTGATCCGTCCAGCCACCCAAACTCAATTCAGCGCTATATCGCAGGTTGTCTCGGACCGATATCTCCGAAATCAGCACATCTTCTTGTGCGATGTGACCGATGCTTCCAGCGACTTCATCTGGTTGATTGTGGATGCTTCGACCGTTCAATTGAACCGCACCAAACGTCGGAGCAATGGATCCGTTTATAATGTTCAACAACGTTGACTTGCCTGATCCACTTGCTCCCATAATAGCAATCAACTCTCCCTCTTTGGCATGCAAAGAAACGGGCATAAGAGCGGGATCTTGAGGATAAGAGAAGAAATGAGCCAAGTCATCGACCTGGAGAGAAATTGGAACAGAATGGTCAGCAAGATTGGAACATGAACGAAGGATATCACTGAAAAAGATGGCGTGACCGCTAGCGTCTTTGAGCACACTTCCCTGAGCCATCGGTACCGTCGTATGACGGTTCAGCACGTTTCCGTTCAAGCGAATTTCCTGATCACCAATGTATTTGATGAAGAACAAATCATCCAATGACAATCGGCAGCCGATGAGGTTTTCCTTGCCCTCAGAATGCCCCAAGGCCATGGAGAAATATTGGCACATTTCAGGAGGAATCATCCCTTCCTCTGCCTTGACAAGCGATTTCAGGTTTGTGGCATCCAACTCTGGTAAATTCAATGCATCACCAACGGTTTGAAGAAAGCTGTCCGCGACGTCAATGGTTCCAGATGTCTTGGCCAATTCTGCCAAACGCACAAACACAACAAAGCGGTCCTTCAATTCCAACTCGCCATGGACACGGCTGCAAATCCGGAGCAATTTCACGGATAGTTTTGACGTCCTTTTGGCCAAAATCCTTTCATCAAACGAAGGCTCCATCCCCTTGTTTAGGACTGCCAGCGCTTGATCATAATGCTTCAAATAATCCTCCGTGAGTTTCCGTGTCAAACGGCCAGAGAGGTAGCGATTTGCAGCTTGACGACCCAGCATGGCTTCTTTGGGTGAGCGCCCAGCGGCGAACACAGCAAAGAGCTGCATCAAGGCATCCAAAATTCCAGTAGTCATCATTGTGACCTCCTTACGCAAGGAGACCCGGAATTGTTACAGGAATTCCCTAATTACTCTTGACGCTCAAAGCACCCCTTATCCGGGGTGCCAATCGATCGAGGCAATCCATCCAAGTCCAAACCAATGAAGAATTGGCTTGTTCCGCCATTCCAAAGCGTATTGTTGCTCGATAAATGGAAATCCCGCAGACTCGTTGAAGCAAATGCTGGCACCTCGTCCGTGGAGCAATTCTCAAGCAATTCCATGGGGAAATCTGGATCCTGAACATCAACCGCTGAATTCCGAATCAAGGGAAGCGATGGAGGTGAAAGGATACTTCCTACAAGCTCATCAAAATCTGTGAGGTTGTGATTGTTCCCCCAGAAAATACAATTGTTCAATTGACTCCCCTCCAATGATCGATATTGAATGACACCGTTGATGTCCTCATACCAATCGGTGAACAAAACAGAAGGCGCTTGCCGTACACCCTCCGACCAATAATTCACAAAGGTGCAGTGATCCAAGTGGTAAACTCCACCCAAAGTAAAAGCGGCAGTCGCCTGTCCACAGTCATAAATCAGGTTGTTGTATCCGTCAATGGTTGCACCCTGAGCCAACATCCCTGTTGCGCTCATGTTAAAGATGCGTGTATTGCGAATATCCAATGCAGGTGATAAGGAGGTACCTGTCGTGTCGACTTGCAAGCCAATGGTGCCGTTTTTCAGAATCGCATAATCTATTTGACATGCTACACCTCCATAAATCCAGATTCCACCACGAGCAATCGTCACCTCTTCGATACCAAATTCCGTTTCAAACTCAAAGTCTACTTCAATACCCCATTGACCAGGAAGCTCTTCATAGCCCTCATCCATCCGATCTCCCTGAAATACAACCTCAGAACCCAATTGTCCCAAAATATTCAGAGTAGACTGGTAAACCAAAAGCCCTCCACCGGGATGAACGTATACCTGGGTTCCCGCTTGAATGGTCAATTCACACCCTGGCTCGACTTCAACAATCCCATAAATAACGTGAGGCCGATTGGGCATCCAGGTTTCATTGCATGATGGCAACGATTCGATCTGCTCTAGCCCACCATGAAAAATGGCGTTCTGCCCCCAAGCCGACAACAAAACCGACTGGTCATTTTGATTGGTTAGAAACAGCACTTGATCCTCGATCACAAATGGATTTGATGCATTGGATGGGTCCACAGTGACTTCAATGAATATCCACAAGCTGTCTCCCGCGAGCAATGGCCAATCCGATATCAAGGGGCCCAGCTCTCCATCTACATTGATTCGAAAAGGAGAAGCTTGTCCTCCTTCCAATTGGATGGATTCAATGAGAACTGCTTGGGCATTGCGGTTGTACACTTTCAATGGGAGCGTAATTGAACCAACCGTTGTGAAAACCGTATCAAACAAGATGGTGTCAGCCGAAAATTCCAGTTTCAAACTGGTGTCCTCTGAAAAGGTGGTTTTCCCACAACTGTTCAGCATCATCAAGGAAGACGTCATCAAGACAACCACAGCTAACCACCCGTGGCAACGAACCGTTCGATATTCATGTTTCATTCGTCTGCCTTCGGCATTATTCATAAGGCAAAGATGCTGCATCTTCTTTGGATGAACGCAGCCTGTGATCAATTCATTGCCCACTTGAAAGGATGGACCCTTTTGTTTCTGGTGCTTTAACCAAACAAAAGCAATGGGCAACCTGTTGGGTTGCCCATTGCTTTTAATTCAGTACTTGTTGAACACCCTAAACCTGGCCATCATTTCGCTCATTCGATTGCCCCCATTTGTGGAGCTCACTGAATTAGCCCAAGTAGCTCTTAAGGATCCGGCTTCGGCTGGTATGCTTTAAACGGCGAATCGCTTTTTCCTTGATCTGGCGAACACGTTCACGGGTCAAATCGAACCGCTCTCCAATCTCCTCCAACGTCATAGGGTGTTCACCATTCAATCCGAAATACAAACGAATGACGTCTCCCTCTCTTGGCGTCAACGTACGCAATGAACGTTCAATCTCCTTCCGGAGCGACTCATTCATCAGGTCTGTATCCGGAGCAGGTGTATCGCCAGTCCGCATCACGTCGTACATGTTGCTAGAGGAGTCATCGCCATCCTTCAATGGCGCATCCATCGAAACGTGACGCCCCGCATTCTTCATGCTCTGCTTGACTTCGTCAAGGGTCATGTCCAATGTCTCAGCCAACTCAGCAGCTGTAGGAGGTCGCTCAAACTCTTGTTCCAAGCGAGCGAACGCCTTGTTGATTTTGTTGATTGAACCAATCTTGTTCAATGGCAGACGCACAATCCGGCTTTGCTCAGCCAACGCTTGAAGGATACTTTGACGAATCCACCATACGGCGTATGAGATGAACTTAAAACCACGGGTTTCGTCGAAACGTTGTGCGGCCTTAATCAACCCCAAATTACCCTCATTGATTAAGTCAGGCAAGGATAAGCCTTGGTTCTGGTACTGTTTTGATACCGAAACCACAAATCTCAAATTGGCTTTGGTCAATTTCTCAAGCGCAACTTGGTCGCCCTTTTTGATTCGACGAGCTAACTCAACTTCTTCTTCAGCTGTGATCAAATCAACTCGGCCAATTTCCTGCAAATACTTATCTAGAGATGCGGTCTCACGGTTCGTAACCTGCTTGGTGATTTTTAACTGCCTCATATTGTTGAATTCCTTTGAAGGGTAGAATGCCGTTTAGTATCAAAAACTATGCCTTCCTTCGATAATACATAACGCATTCTCCGAAGGAAAGGTTGTCTAGTTTAGTCATTAGATTCAGATTCACGCTCTGGCCGAGGTCCACGATCCCTTCCACGGTCTTCGCGATCACCGCCACGACCTCCGCGATCACCACGATCACCACGATCACGACCCCGATCTCCTCGATCTCCACGTGGCCGCTCAGCGCGCTCCACATATCCTTCTGGCTTCGGCATTAAAGCCTTCCGGCTCAATTTAATCTTGCCTGTCTTCTCATCACGACCGACCACTTTGAACTTGACCAATTCTCCCTCTTTCAAGATGTCCTCTACGCGTTCAACGCGGTTCCAGTCCAACTCGGAAACGTGCAACAAACCATCTTGCCCGGGAATCACTTCGACAAATGCTCCGTAAGGCATGATGCTCTTGACTTTGCCTTCGTATTCAGTCCCTATTTCTACCGTTGGAGGGAAAGCAATCGCTTTAATGCGTGCGAGAGCTGCGTCAATTGCGGCCTTATCTGAAGCTGCAATTTCAACGATGCCTCTTCCATCGACATCTTCGATGCTGATATTTGTTCCAGTTTCAGCTTGAATTTCTTGGATGATTTTTCCGCCAGGACCAATGATTGGGCCGATGGAATCACCAGGAACCTCTAAAGAAACAATCCGAGGTGCATGATCCTTGTAATCTGAACGAGGCTCAGACAAATTCTTCAACATTTCCCGACGGACATGGTGCCGTCCTTCACGTGCTTGTTCCAAAGCCTCCCGCAACTGCTGGAAACTTAAACCTTTGATTTTGATGTCCATTTGGCATGCTGTGATGCCCGCTTCCGTTCCCGTCACTTTGAAATCCATATCACCTAAGTGATCTTCATCACCTAGGATATCAGACAACACGACATACTTTCCAGAGTCCTTGTCTGTAATAAGTCCCATCGCTATTCCAGATACGGGGGCCTTAATTGGCACACCACCATCCATTAAAGCCAATGTGCCTGCGCAAACGGTCGCCATAGATGAAGAACCATTGGATTCTAAAATCTCACTAACCAAGCGAATGGTATAAGGACACTTCTCAACATCAGGCAAAATCGGCTTCAACGCACGCAAAGCCAAGTTTCCATGTCCGACCTCACGGCGACTCACCCCACGCAATGGGCGTTCTTCGCCTGTAGAGAATGGTGGGAAGTTGTAGTGGAGCAAGAATTTTTCCGTCTTCTTGATCAACGCACTGTCGATTAATTGTTCGTCCAGCTTCGTTCCAAGTGTTAAAGTGGTCAATGACTGGGTTTCACCACGGGTGAAAATCGCACTTCCATGCGTACCAGGAAGGTAATCTACCTCTGTCCAGATGGAACGGATGTCCGTTGGCTTTCTTCCGTCGAGTCGCACCCCATCGTTGAGCAGTAAATCACGTATCGCTTTTTTCTGCGTAGCACCGAGGTATTGTCTCAACATGAAGCCATTCGCACCACGCTCCTCATCGCTGAGGGTCTCCAAGAACTCTTTCTTGAGTGCACTAAACAAAGTCTTACGCTCCTCTTTTGTTTTTCCTGATTGAGCCGCAGCGTACATCTTATCCTCCAAGTACGCATTCACACGTCCACGCAAATCTTCATTATGATCCTCATGATTGTATTCGCGTTGAACTCCATAATGTCCGGTAGACTTGGCTAAAGCTACTTGGGCTTCGCATTGGACGACAATGGCTTTGTGAGCCACTTCAATGGCATCGACCATTTCATCTTCACTCACCTCATGCATTTCTCCTTCAACCATCACGATGCTATCGAGCGTACCCGCTACCATCATGTCCATGTCGGCCGATTCCAATTCAGTACGATGTGGGTTCACAACGAATACCCCATCAATCCGTGCAACACGCACTTCCGATATCGGGCCGTCAAAAGGAATATCGCTCACAGCCAAACAAGCCGAAGCTGCCAATCCAACCAAACAATCCGGCATGACCTCTTTGTCGGAGGACATCAACTGAATCATGACCTGAGTTCCAGCATGATAATCCGAAGGAAACGTAGGACGCAACGCCCGGTCGACCAGTCGCATGACCAATACCTCTCCGTCAGAAGGTCGTGCTTCTCGCTTGAAAAATCCACCAGGGAAACGTCCCGCAGCAGCATATTTTTCTCGATAGTCGACGGTCAGTGGAAGGAAATCCACATCATCGCGAACTTCATGTGAAGAAACTGCTGTTGCTAATAACATCGTGTCGCCGCTCCTTACGACAACAGAACCGTCGGCTTGCTTTGCAAGTTTTCCGGTTTCAATGGTGATCTCGCGCCCGTTGCCGAGATCAATGGTTTGGTTGTGTACCGTGTAATTCATCTTTCCTGTGTATGCATCTATGGCCGCTTCACCTCCTTAGGTGAGAACGTGAAAAAACAAAGAAGGCAATGAGTTGAAAACCGATTGCCTTCCTCGTTTCGAGAGTTTTGTATCAGCGACGCAAGCCGAGTTTCGCGACGATGTCACGGTAACGGGCAATGTCCTTTGTCGTCAAGTAATCCAACAACTTCCGACGCTTACCGACCAGCTTGATCAATGCGCGTTGGGTGTGGAAATCCTTTTTGTTCTTTTTTAGGTGCTCAGTCAAGTGAGCAATACGGTAAGAAAACATGGCTACCTGCGCTTCTGCGCTTCCGGTATCCTTTTCATCCGTTCCGTACGTGGAGAAAAACTCCTTTTTTTTGTCTGCTTCTAAATAGTACATGTCGAAATCGTATAAGATGTTCGTGATGTGAAATACGGGCGCAAATGTAATTCTAAACCCGGAGGATCCCAACCTTTATTGCAATTAACGTGAGCAGCTTAAGCTTTGGGAACCACGTCATACATAGCATGAAGAGAAAACGCCAATTTTTTCTTCAAATCCTTCCTCTCCACAATGGCATCCAAGAAACCGTGCTCCAATAAAAATTCAGACCGTTGAAATCCCTCCGGCAAGTCCTTTCCTATGGTTTCCTTCACCACGCGAGGACCAGCAAAACCTATCAACGCGTTGGGCTCAGCGATGTTCATGTCTCCTAGCATGGCAAAAGATGCTGTCACCCCACCGGTGGTAGGGTCAGTCAAGACAGAAATGTAAGGCAAGCCCGCTTTGGCCAACATGGACAATTTCGCGCTCGTCTTGGCCATTTGCATCAAACTGAGACCAGCCTCCATCATACGCGCACCTCCCGACTTGCTGATGCAGATGAATGGACAGCCCTTCTTAATAGACAAGTCTATTCCACGAGCAATTTTTTCGCCCACGACACTCCCCATCGACCCTCCAATAAAAACAAAATCCATGCAGCTGATGACTACCGGAATTCCATCTAGCTCACCAGAAGCCGTACGCAAAGCATCCTCCAATTGCGTTTTTTCCTGGGCAGCAACCAATCGGTCTTTGTATTTCTTCG
>JAPKCA010000066.1 GCA_028823145.1 Flavobacteriales bacterium | reverse complement strand
GACAGATGGCCCTGTGCCTTCCGCGAGGACTGTAATGCCCTGCCATGCCATCTCGTCCCATTGTTCCAAAGACCAATCCATCCCATTTCCGCCGGATGTATACATGGTATAGCACGCATCATCCAGGCACAGATTGGCCAATGAAATACTCCAGTTGTTTCCGCTGGCGACGGGAATGGTGTCTCCATCATTTAAAAATATAGAATAGGACATGAGTGTAAATGGAAGCTCTAAATTTCCATACGGCATGTGCAATTGAAGGCAATTGCCATAGCAACAAGATCCCTCTTCCATGCATCCAGCAAAGGGATTGTAATTGCACGCCATAAACGATGTGCATCCAGGATAGGTGCAAAAATCATCTGAAAGTTCAGCGTTTGGATCGTAATTACAAGCTTCCGAATCCATGCATCCAGCGCAAGTGGTATAGTTACAACTCCCATCGTCTTCGGTTGCGTTTGGATCGTAATTGCATGCTTGGGCATCGGTGCAGCCGTAAATTTCTAGTGCGATTTCCGCGAGCCAGACGCCGTGTCCTCCAGCACTTAATCCATATTGACCGATGGCCCAGAATTCAGGTTGACCTTGGTTTTCTCGCCAACTTCCTCCCAAATAATCTCCCCAGCGGTTGGTAATTCCATCGTCACTGCTAATCCTATCCGTAATGGGGCCTTGTCCATATTTGATTCCCACAGAGTTGCTGAAGTCAAAGTCGCCGTTAATATGCGTCACCCGAAATTCTGGGTAAGAGTCATCGGAAGTGCGCAAAAAGGTGACGCAAGACCCTCCACCCCAAACAGAAGAGCTCGTCGCCCAGGGCATGATGAAAGGATACGCGTAATCCATGCCAGATGCTCCAAAACCACCATCAGCAACATTTCCGTTGGTGACGTTGAGCCTTCCTACCAGTATTTTGTCTCGATTGTCGTCACTGCCCAAGTACGCTGCGGAGTAGAATATTTCCCCATCTCCTCCGTAATAGGCGTTCATCAAATTCGCGGAGACATCGAGTCGTTGCCCCGTGCCGTCTTGATTAACGGAGTTGTCAGGCCAATCTCGACTAGGCGCGCTTTCACAATACGAATACATCACCGGGTCATCTGAGGCATCTTCAGTTATATCAAACCAGCAAACGCCATTAGAATAATTTCTCGAAATCAAATAAGCTCCAGGACCATATCCGCCCATAGGATAGGATACAGGGTGAGTTGTAAACGAGTCGTTGTCGTTCTCGTCTTCGACATGATTGTATTGCCAAATGGGAAAAGTAGAAGCATTCGAGTACAATGGGGATTTTGAGAATTGCCATACTCTCGTTTGCATGTAATCGCTCGGATTGGAGTCATCAAAAATGTTTCCCGCAATGATGATGTCATTCGTGGAATGTCCCACTGTGGTATAGTCTACCCAACGATCGGACAAGCCTTCTACTCCCGAATACTTGTAAAAGTTCCATCCATTGGTAGGGTTTGAATTGACGGATACAGCGATCAATATCTGGCAATCATCCACATCGTCGCTGCTTCCGTCTAGAATGACAATGATGAATCTATTGTGATAGGTGTCGTATTCAATTCGGGGATCAAATATCTTGGTTGTATTGCTCACGGATGACCAGAAATTCGAATTCGTTGATTCATACAATTGGTCTCCGTCGTCATTAAAATAATGGACGTGAGTATTCGTACAGGTGACTATGTAGCCAGGGCCTGAAACCGCAGCCACAGGATCTGGCGGAAACGTATTGGTGTTGTAGTTTACTTGCAATTCAACACCAATGTTGGGTACATTGACCATCGAATTTTGAGAACCCGGATTCGGAATTTGCAACGGACTTTCAGTGTCGGTTGAGGCATCCTCCTTTTCCATGATTGGGTCGGCATCGGTACCCATTGATTGGGTTGATTCAATGATATTCAGACTCGGATTCAGAATTCCTTTCGACTCTTTTGGTTGAATGCTAGTTGTATCCTGTGGCCCAACCATCGGATTTCGAAATCCGCCCCCCAATCCCATAATTTGCCCAGGAACAATGGTGCGCTGCAACAATTCTTGAGGAGAGCTAGCCTTCTTTACGTCCGCAGGAACATCCTGAATTTCGGTTTGGGTGTTTGTGGATTGGACAGGTTTTGTATTCAATTTTGTTTGCCCTGTCACCGAATAGTTGAGGTGCAATGCCATTCCGACAAACAGGATGGGAATAAGTTGAAAAACTCTCATTGTCAATGGTTTAAGGTTTTCAATATAGTGATTTTTTTTTTTAATTGAATTCATTGATTTAATTATTCTGGGGGGGCGTGCCCCTGTTCGACCCAGCAGAAATGAATTCGGGCAAACTCAGCGAACGATGTGCAAAGAGCCACTTAGCTGACCCTGCTGCTCGCCTCCACACAAAATGAGGTACTCTACGATGTAATAGTAGATGCCATCGGCCATGATCGTTCCATTGACGCGACCATCCCATTCGACTGGCGTTCCTTGATTGGAATACACCTCCAAACCCCAGCGATTGAAAATCTTCAATTGGTACCGGTCCATGATGGAAAGAATGGGGAATTCCGGGTTGTCCTTCAAAAAAGGTAAAAACCGTTCGTTCTTGCCGTCGCCATTGGGGGAAATAATGTTGGGCATGGTCGTCGAGCTCGCATCAACAAATGCTTCAGGATCCTGGTACACCCAAACAGAATCCATTGCGGAACAACCGTTCTCTTCAAAGGTCACTTCCAAGGTGTACATTCCCGGTTGCAATGCTGTTGGATTTAAGGGGTCAGTGGCAATCAAGCCTCCGCTTTCCCAGCTCCACGAATACACGGCAGTGTAGTCTTCGGGCTCCACGGATACCAAGGATATGCTAGCAGCGGGTGAGGCACATGTGATGGTATCGGCTGATCCAGCCTCAACAATCGGGAGAGTAAAATCACTTCCTAGCACGATAGCGGTTTCTTCTGCGCATCCGTTGGCCAGGTTGGTCGAAACCACCATCCAGGTTCCTGAGGATGAAGTCTCCACAATGAATGGTTCATTGATCCATTCCCACGTTGCATTGGGCGGTCCAGACCAATCCAATTCGGCATTCCCATCATCAAGCGTGGCAGTGATCTGCACCATAGCGTGTGCACAATCCAATTGCGGAAAAGTCGATTCCAGCGTTGTGCCAATGGTCTCGAAGTTGGCTGAAATTGCAACCGAAGTAGAGTCCATGCAGACTCCATCATCGCTTGCGACAATCATCGTGTAGATACCTGCTGCGTCCACCGTTGCTTGGGGACCGAGGGTCGATGCAATGTTGCCGTTTTCGCTTGCCTGCCAAGTGTATTCCACTCCGGATGGAAAATTGGAGCTTCCTTGCAAATCGATGGAAGGGGATGTGCATGTCAAAATCGTCCCGGGATTTGCTGTCGCTGCAGCGATCAAATCTTCCACAAAAACGGTGATAGTATCGGTGATGATGGTTTCACAAAAACCCTCGTACGATACCGTATAGACGGTCGTAGAGTCCGGCGTACACAGGGTGGTCGCGTCATTGGGATTCGAAAGGAAGGTGGGAGGGTCCCACGTGAATTCGGAATTTGGAGAGCCGACCACGTTGAGCTCTACACTGGCTCCAGGGCAGATGACCGTTTCTGGACCGGTGGCGATGATGTTTTCTGACAGGCACACGCTTTGGACATTGTACGATCCACCCGTACTGCCAGTGAAACCCCAATAGACCAGAGATTGTCCGTTGAAGATGTCGTTGATGAGGTCGACTTGGCTCCCTAAACGGAGAGTGCAATCGAAATACACAGCGATGATTTGTGTTGCCGGATCCCATGTTATTTGGACCGGATGATCTTGGCCATCTTCGATGTTGATGCCATTGGCGCTTGCTTGGATGGGACCGCCGAGACCGGTTGGTGGACTGTGGTCGACCGAACCATCAGAAATGAATCCGATGTGGTCTACCGCAAGATCCCCAAACTGTCCGTTCAGCCAGGTGTCGAATTCAATGCCAAAACTGGGGTCGAACCCCGCAAATCCCAGCGCGCCGCCGCTCTGCCCCAGTGCGTCAGTCCCGACATTTTGCAAAACAAACACCATTCCATCTGCTCCCGTCGCATCAAAGGAGCCAAAATTCATGGTGAAAGACAAGTCAAAGGGTTCGGCCAAATTGATAAAGTCGGCATACCAAACGGCTCCATTCTGGTTGCTTTGTGTCGTGGTGAGCTGGTAGCAATCATCTCCGGATGCCGTGGCTGTGCCATTCAAAAAATAGCTCTGACCATCGCAGGTGTTGACCGCAGCCAGAACCAAGATCAAGGCCACCCAATGTTGAATGCAGAGATTGATAGTTGATGCAGATGCCGTCATTTCAAACGGAAAATTACGACCTTCATCGGCATGAAAACCATTCTTTTTTGGGGCCTCCTGTTTGTGTCAGGATCTACGGTTGCGCAAAACTGTGAGTTCCTCACGATTGATGGCGTCTGGCTTGACCCATTTGACAACCAACGCATCAATGTGCTTTGCAACAACGCATCTTGGGAGGAGATATACAGTTACCCGAGCTGGGTGATGCGTGACCTGGACGGCAATATCCTCGCAGAGGAGGAGGTCGTGTATTTCGGAATCTTCGGACAGTCGTTGCATTTTTTCTTTCTTCCCAATCCTTGGCCGGATGAGCAGGCTTCCACGCCGGTGGTTATGGAATTGTGGACAGGTTTTGGAGAATCCTTGGCTTGCTCCTTTGAATGGGAGTTTGTGCCCCGTGAATTGGAGTGGACGGGAACGGGCGACCAAGGGTGTTTTCCTGTAAAGATTTTTGCAAATTGCAACAACGACGATGGATGCATTTTGGATGTAGATCTGGTGGTTGAAGGCGATGTGAATGTGTGGTCTGGCACCTTCGAGATGAATGAATCCACCAACTTTACGGCGATGTCTGATTCTCTATGCTTGAGCCAAACGGAATGCCACGAGCTGCATCTTACAGGTTCGCCAACGTCCTACCTCAGTGTCGGGCTCGTGGATCCAATGGATGATTTGGCTTGGAACTTTCAGCATTGGTCTTATTACTTATACTCTGAAGTGCCGATGCCTTTGGACACCACCTTGACCATTGATTTCTATGGGGGTGATTGCGATGTAGCTCAGGGATTTTCATGCCTTGAGGGTTTTCCGGGAGTGCTTTACCCGAACCCCGTCGAACGAGGAGGCCTATTCAGTGTGCCCTTCCTAGATGGCAATCATATCAGCATGTGGGATGCTTCAGGTCGCAGGGTGGAGGTGATTGCAAGCCATGAGCTGCAAGCGCCCAGAGAGTCGGGGTTGTATTATGTCGTGATTCAGTCTGCCACGGAGTCCAAGGTGTATCCCTTGGTGGTGAGATGAGTGAACGTAAGATCCAGACCGCCAACAAATTTCACGAAGCCCTGTAGGTCATCGACTTACGGGGCTTTTTAATCACTCGGTTATAAAACGCAGGGCTTGGTCCGGATGGTTGGTGATCAATCCGTCGATCTGGAGGTCGATTAACCGCTTCATTTCTTGGGGGTCATTGACGGTCCATTGCCAAACCTCCAAACCTGAAAGACGCGCCTGTTCAAGAAAGGACGCTGTAATTTCAGTCTTGCCTCCAACACCGATGGCTTGAGCTTGCAATTCGGCAGCCATCTCAAACGTCGATGGGTCCGCGTCGCTTTTGAGAAATAGAGTCCGTACCCGGCTGTTGATCTTCCGTATTTCTCTTAAAATATCTGCGTCAAAAGAAAAGACGATGACATCATCGACCATGTCCAATTCTTCCACGAGCTGCATGACCGCTGCTTCGACGTGAGGCGCTTTGATTTCAATGCAGACACCAATGCGGCCCTTGGCCAATTCCAGCGCTTCTCGCAGGGTGGGGACTTTTTCATCGCTGAATGCCGACCCAAATTGTGTTGAGAAGCCAACATGGATGGCCGACAAAGCTCGATCGTCCAATCCTGAAACCTCACCGATAGACCCATCCGAGGCAGTCCGGTCCACCGTATCGTCATGGATGACCATGGGCGATCCATCTTTGGATCGTTGGACATCGAGTTCGAAATAGTCTGCTCCACATTCAATGGCTTTTTCAAATGCAACCAAGGTGTTTTCCGGCGCGATGGAAGAAAACCCTCGGTGTGCGACAATGGAGGTCTGAGCTGACATGAGAGGAGCGAAGAGGGGTAAGCTAAAGAAAAAAGTCCAGAAAAATCGGCCGTACAATAAGCGGAGGAATTTGAGATGTTTCAACATAGCAACAGAATGAATGAAGAGGACGATTTCAGAGAAGTTGATAGACGTATGCTCCTAGCAATCCGCCAACAATGGGGCCGACGACAGGAATCCAACTGTAGGACCAGTCGCTGTCTCTTTTGCCCGGGATGGGTAGCAAAAAATGAGCGATTCGGGGTCCTAAGTCACGTGCGGGATTGATGGCATATCCTGTGGCGCCACCCAATCCCAAACCGATGCCTATGACAAGCAAACCGACCGGCAATGCATCCAGGGCACCGAGGCTGCTGGTTGGTGCGGAAGCGAGCAATGCGCCAAAGACCAGCACAAACGTGCCGATGATCTCCGTTATTAGATTGGAAAGGGTGTGTGGAATGGCCGGTATAGTGGAAAACACGGCCAACTTGAGGTTGGCGTCATCGGTCGCTGCGAAGTGTTGATAGTACGACGCCCATCCAAGCACTGATCCGACAAGCGCTCCGCTGAATTGTGCCAGCAAATAGGGGGCGACCAAACTCGGGTCAAAATCTCCAAAAACAGCCATCCCAATCGTGAAGGCGGGATTTAAATGCCCACTTCCTCCAATGGCCGTGGACGCATAAACGCCTAGAAATACTCCTATACCCCACCCCAATGTGATGCTGACCCATCCAGTGTTGTGGCCCTTTGTTTTCTGCAAGACTTCATTTGCAACCACCCCAGATCCGATGGCGAGTAGCAGCGCTGTTCCTATAAATTCACCAAGAAATGCGACCATGGTATTCAACGTTAAGAATTCAGTTTAAAATCCGGGATATGATGTTTGGCGACCTCTTGGAAGCTCCGAATTTGCAAATCAATCCATGACTGATCCTTGCCAAGCATCTCGGCCATTAACTCGGCTACACGCGGTGCTTTTTCAATCGCTATTCTAGCATCGAGGAGGAGTTGACGGGTGCGACGTGACAGGAAATCTTCAACCGTCATGCACATTTCACTTTCAACGGCCTGACGGATTCGCAAAGTCAATTCTGCGTCCGTCATCCCTTCAATATGAAAGGGGAGAACGGGCAAGTCGTGACCATGCAAAGCCAACGACCTCGTGTCGGCCAGTTCACGATTCAATCGCCCCTTTTTGCTAATCCGTTTGACGACGTCTTCTGCCATTTTTCGGTAGGTCGTCCATTTTCCACCCGTTACCGTGAACAAGCCGGATTTGCTTTTGATGATGACATGACCGCGAGACAAAGCAGCGGTCTTTTTTGCAGTGCCTTTGACCAACGGTCGCAATCCGGCAAAGACGCTTTTGACATCGCTCCTTTGAGGTACGTGAAGAAGGTATTTCCCAAGATTACGCAGGATCAAGTCAATTTCTTGATCCATCGGTTTGGGTTCCAAGGATACCGTCTCCACGGAGGTGTCGGTGGTTCCCAAAATGACCCGGTTGTGCCAAGGCACGGCAAAAAGGACACGGCCGTCATCTGTTCGGGGTACGAGAATCGCCGATTCACGGGGAAGAAATTTCTGATCTACCACCAAATGAACCCCTTGACTTGGACGGATAATGCTTCTGTGCTTGGGACGGTTCATCCGCAAAATGGCATCGGTAAAAACTCCGGTGGCGTTGATGACGACTTTGCTGCTGATTTGAACTGGCAAACCGGAGAGCGCATCCGTCGCTGTGACTCCCGTCAACCGACCCTCGGTTTTAATGAGTGATGTAACCGGGAAGTGGTTCAGCAGTGTCGCTCCATGAGTCGCTGCTGTTTGTGCAATGCTAATGGCCAATCGTGCGTCGTCAAATTGACCATCGTGGTATAAAACTCCACCTCGAAGTCCTTTGGATGAGAGGGTCGGCAAATATTCTAGCGTCTGAGCCTTCGAGAGCATCGATGAGTCGCCAAGACCGAGCTTGCCAGCCAAACGGTCATACAACTTCAATCCAATCCAGTAAAAGGGTCTTTCCCACCAATGATAACTTGGGATGACAAACCGCAAATTGTGAACGAGATGTGGAGCATTTTGGAGCAATAGACCCCGCTCGATTAGGGCTTCCTTGACCAACTTGATATTGCCCTGTTGCAAATACCTCACCCCACCGTGAATCAGCTTGGTACTGCGCGATGAAGTGCCTTTGGCAAAATCATTTTGCTCGAGGAGAATGGTTTTTAGGCCGCCAGCTGCCGACTGAAGAGCTGTACCCAATCCGGTAGCTCCACCTCCGATGATGCACACATCCCATTGAGGAACGTCTGCGATGCTTTGAACCATGAGATCGCGATCCATCATGCTCTGGATTCCGATTTGGGTGTTTCAGACCAGGCTTTGGAAGCAGCGACAGCCCGTTGCCAGCCATCGAGGTGCTTTGTTCGATCACCTGCTGTCATGTGCGTCTCAAACCTTCGTTCAACTTTCCATTGGGATTGAATATCGGCAAGATCCTTCCAGTAACCGACAGCTAGGCCTGCTAGATAGGCCGCGCCAAGGGCCGTTGTTTCGGTAATCATAGGCCGGACAACATCGCATTGAAGCACATCACTCTGGAATTGCATCAAGGCGTTATTGATGGCGCCTCCGCCATCCACGCGCAATTCACGGAGTGGAAGATTGGAGTCGGCTTGCATCGCTCGCAGTACATCGAACGTTTGGTAGGCAATGCTATCCAATGCTGCGCGAGCGATATGAGCGTCACTACTTCCACGTGTCAAACCGAAAATGGATCCGCGCACATGTGGGTTCCAATGCGGCGCTCCCAAGCCTGCAAAGGCGGGCACGACGTAAACACCTTCCGTATCGGAGACCTTTGCAGCCAACGATTCCACGTCATTGGACTCGCGGATGATTTTCAATCCGTCTCGGAGCCATTGAACCACGGCGCCGCCAATGAAAACACTGCCCTCCAATGCATAGGTGGTCTGTCCATTGATCTGCCATGCAATGGTCGTGAGCAGGTTGTTTTTTGAGGCCATGGCACGCTGACCGGTGTTCATGAGCATAAAACAACCCGTTCCGTACGTGTTTTTGATCATGCCCGACTCGGTGCATTGCTGACCGAACAAAGCCGCCTGTTGGTCACCTGCGATTCCCGAAATAGCGATGGGGACCTTCGTGATTTCGGGGGTTGTTTCACCGTACACTTGGCTGCTTGGTCGGACTTCTGGGAGAATGGAAAGAGGTACATCGAAAAGGTCCAAGAGTTCGTGGTCCCATTCCATGGTATGAATGTTGTACAGCATGGTCCGTGAAGCATTGGACGGATCCGTAACATGCACTTTTCCATCGGTCAATTTCCAAGTGAGCCAGGAGTCGATGGTGCCAAATGCCAACGTTCCCTTCGATGCTTTTTCTCGAGCGCCGGGAACATGGTCCAAAATCCACTTTACTTTGGTCGCTGAAAAGTATGCATCGACGATCAGTCCTGTTTTTTTTTGAATCATTGCTGCCTGATCCGTGGCCTTCAATGTATCGCAAAAGTCAGCTGTGCGTCGGTCTTGCCATACGATTGCTGGATGGATAGGGGAGCCCGTGGCTCGGTCCCACACCACCGTCGTTTCACGTTGGTTTGTGATTCCAATAGCGGCAATTTGTTTCCAATCGATACCGGCACGTTGCACCGCATCAACCATTGTGCTTCGCTGCGAATCCCATATTTCCAGAGGGTCGTGTTCAACCCATCCAGGTTCCGGGAAAAACTGCTCAAACTCTTGCTGCGATTGGCTGATAATTTGACCCTGTTGATCGAAAATCAACGATCGGCTGCTGGTCGTGCCCTGGTCAAGAGCCAATATGTATGAAGTCATAAAATCTCAATTTGAGAAAAGTCCATAGTCTACGATGGTCCCAGATTGCCAGGGACAGCTAATGTACCTCAAATTCGATGATTCAACAGATGGTAAGCACTTCGCGAAAAGCGATTAACGGCTCTCTATCGGCACACTTAGCAACTATCTCCAAATGCAGCAAGCAACAACAGAATGTCATTGACTGTCACAGCTCCATCCCCATCAATATCGGCACTGCACTCGGTCAAGCATCCAAAGTCAGCAAGAAGCAACAATAAATCTCCTACTTCAACCGACCCGTTGCCATTGAGGTCCTCAGCGCAGCCGATTTCATCACCCATCATGGTGATGACGTCTTCATGGATAGTCAAATTTCCACATTCGTCTATGGCGGTCCAAGTTCGGGTGAGGTAATCACCTGTTTCACAGTCATCCAAATTGAATTGAGTGAACACTTGGTCAAGGGTGATTACTACATCTTCACTGCAATTGTCTGTCGCGGTCATTTCAGGAGCATTCGCGACTATCCCAATGAGATCATCACAGTTAGCGGTACCCCCTTGTGGCAATTGATCACCATCCCAGATGGGAGGGGTGGTATCAACGACCCAAATGGTGTGCGTAAAAGTAGAATAATTGCTGCATTGGTCTTGCGCAAACCAAGTCCGAATGATTGCATAGTCATCAGAACACATGGTTCCGACGATGTCTATCTCGAGCCATTGCGCCAGGGATCCTGTACAATTGTCAGAAGCAGTTACAACAGGGATCTGAGGAATATCGTCGCATTCAACAGTTACATCGCTGGGCAGTTCGCCTTCAAAGACTGGTGGGGTACTATCTGTCACATAGATTGTCTGCACATGGATTATGGTGTTTAAACACGAGTCTGAGGCAGTCCACGTCCGAATGATTTCGTAGTTATTCGCACAAACCCCAGTCATGACCTCTTCGGAATAATCTACCCCAGCACTTTCCTCGCACGGGCTCCATGCTGATAAAATGGCAGCATCCGGAATTTGATCGCATTCGACATTTGCATTGTCCGGCAACAACTCGTTCCAAGACAGTCCGTTGCAATCAGCAATGCCATCCCCATCGGCATCCGTATCTGCAATTCCGCAACCGCATAAGCCGGGTTCTGTTTTGTCACTATCAAAGGGGCATTCATCTCCCGCAATGTCTACGAAACCAGCTGGAGGTGAGTCTGAGCATGCTTCAACACTCGAATTGGGGTCGCCTGCTCCGTCACCATCATCGTCTTGGTACCACGTAGTCATGACATAGATGGTTCCGTTGTTCATCAAAGTACCGTTATTGACGAACACTCCTTCACAAGTGT
>JAPKCA010000065.1 GCA_028823145.1 Flavobacteriales bacterium | reverse complement strand
GCCTAACATGACGGTGATTTGTCCAGCAGACTATGAGCAAACACGCCAAGCAACCGAAGCCATTGCCGATTATCATGGACCGGTCTATTTGAGGTTTGGACGACCCAAGGTGCCTATATTCATGAAGGCTGATGCCCCATTTGAAATTGGTCAAGCTCAAGTGCTCAAGGAAGGGAACGATGTGACGATTGTAGCCACAGGACATTTGGTGTGGGAAGCAATGAAAGCTGCCTTGGCTTTGGACACCCAAGGTATCCATGCTGAAGTCATCAATGTACACACCATCAAACCACTGGATAGCAAAACGATTTTAGATTCAGCCGCCAGGACTGGGTGTGTTGTAACGGCGGAAGAACATCAACGAATTGGAGGTCTAGGCTCGCAAGTGGCTCAGCTATTGGCCTCTCATATACCTGTCCCTATGGAACAAGTGGCCGTGAATGACTCATTTGGAGAAAGCGGAACCCCTGAACAATTGATGGAGAAATACGGATTAAACTCCGAAGCGATCTTAAAATGCGTTGAAACCGTGATGAGCCGATCGTTAAAGTTGATCAACTAAAGGTTGTTTCTAGACGGAGCATTTCCAAAGGCAATTCTGCGATGGCATCGTAAATGGCTTGCTTGGTGCTGTTGGATACCGGTGTGTTGGGTAGCCGAACTCTCGCATCACACAAACTCAAATGAGCCAAGATTGTCTTGATGCCTGTAGGCTCACCTTCGGTTTCAAGGATGCGCATGAGCGGTGCCAAAGCATGGTGGGTCTTTCGAGCCTCATGAATCGATCCAAAGAGCAACTGATGGACCATTGATCCAAACTCCTTGGAAAAAGCATTCCCTATACTCGAAACAACGCCATCGACACCGAGCGAGAGCAAGGGCAAGGCCATCACATCCCGTCCAGATAATATCGCAAAATGGTCCGGGCGACTTCGAATCAGTTCGCCAGTCAAGGCTACATCACCTGAACATTCAATGACCCCTGCGATATTTGGTTCGTGAGCCAACTCCATAATCGTGTCGCAAGTCATTCCTGCTGTCTTGAACTGATGGGCGTTGTGCAGAATGACGGGCAATGGAGAAGCTTCCGATACAGATCGGCAATGCCCAATATATCCAGATTGAGAAGAAGCCGAGGGGTTGGAGGACGCACAGAATATTGCGGCGATATCCCTACGGTCAAAAGAAGCCGCCCGTTGAACTGAAGAGCGTGTGTCTGATCCTGCAATTCCCGCTATCAACGGCTTGCGGGATTCATTGATTTCAGAAACGAAGTCAAGTACTCGGACTTGTTCTTCAATGCTTAGCAAGGAACATTCTGATGATGTTCCAAGTGCGATGATAAAATCGGAATCATCGTGAACCAATCTTAACACCAAGCCCTCTAGTCTTGGATAATCAATTTCTCCAGCTTCATTGAAAGGAGTAATCAAAGAAACTCCCTGCCCGCTCAGAATAGATCTCAAATTATGCTTCATGACAAGGGCGATTCAGCTAGAAATTGAATAATCCGATGGTTTCGTTGCTTCCATGAGTCTCCTTTCGCAACCGGTAGCAAGATATCATAATCCTTCGTCCTCCACTTGGAATGATTGCTCACCTTCAGCTTGGATTTGGAATTCATCACAACAAAATCCAAAGGAACCGACTGATCAGGATCGAAATGAATCAGCACATCATATGGTTCGTTAACAATCGCCCCAACGTTTCTCACAGGCTTCCCAAACCAATTTAAATCAGACTTGCAAAAGAAATCACCCTCTAGCTTTCGCATATGCCAAGCGGGGATCTGTTTGGACTCTTTGTCTACGTATGCAAGTCGCATGACGTGCTTTACACCGAATTCCTTCTTGACAAACTGGGCAATGTCACGAACCAATTTAAATTTTGCTTCATTCTCTTCGGTATACAAAATCAGCATGTTTTGTGCTTCTCGAAGATTCACGCCTTGTCGGTGTCGCGATGTCACAGAGCTCCATTGCAGGACAGATTGTGCAATGCGATTGGTGATTTTTGCAGGTAGTTTCAATGCCATGAATTCACCATTTCATGGGTATTTCAATTAACAACACCTTCGAATCTTCCTGAGCTTTCAACTGAATCGATGATTTACCTGAAATCCCCATTCCATCCCTCCTATTCATCTTTCTTCCATCCACGGACAGCTCACCTTCCAAGAGGAACACATAAACCCCTTGACCCGAACCATGTAAATGATAGATTTCTTCATGCTCCTTATCCCAATTCCCCAAATGGAAATAGGCGTTTTGGTGAATCTTCACGTTGTGATCACCTGTTGGACTGACGACGCATCGAAGTGAATTTCTTTTTTCTTCCTCGGTGAAATGCTGCTGGTCATATTCCGCGACCAAATCCCGTTCATTTGGAAAAACCCAAATTTGAAGAAATCGAACAGCTTCTTTGGTGCTGTGATTTTTTTCCGAATGAACAATTCCCGTTCCTGCTGACATGATTTGAACGTCTCCCTCCCGAATGACTGAGTGGTTGCCCATGCTGTCTTCATGCTCTAAATCTCCCTCTAGCGGAATACTTACAATTTCCATGTTATCATGAGGATGCTTGGCAAAAGCCCCACCTCCTTCGACAAAGTCATCATTCAAGACCCGCAATGCACCAAAGTGCATTCGTTGCGCGTCGTGCCATGACGCAAAACTGAACGAGTGAAATGTGTCCAGCCAACCGTGATTTACATGACCTCTTGACGCTGCAGAGTGGAATTCATAGGTAGGTTCCAAGTCGGATGTCATGCTCATATTTTGAAAGTCTAAATCCGTTACTGACTCACCTTCGGGCAGTTGAAAACCCAATGCAAAATAAAAACAGCACAAGACAAGTGCATGTTTTAAGATGCTCCAAGGTGCGTTTGTTGGTTGATTGAACATTTCAGTTGGTAGGCTTGAGCGAATTTAAGCAGAAGTTTGGCACGGCTTTCGCATCTTCGGACCTAATTAACAGCGATTCACAATCAATTCACCCACCATGCAACGTTTCACTTCCATTTCGATCCTCACACTCGCCCTCTTTTTTATGGGTTGTGCTGCTAACCCATTGGGCTCAAAGGTCAAGGAACCATTCTCTGGGTCGAAATACGAATCAAACCAACGGTTTTACCGGGCTTCTGCAAAGGGCACCAGCAAAATGGACCAAGTTGCCCAAAGTCAGGCTGAGATGAAAGCCCGTCAATCCATTGCCCAACAGGTGTCCACCACTTTTGAAGTCGTGACCGACAATTACCAAAAAAACATGGAGGGGTCCTACATGGAAGAGGCCGTATCTCGGTTTGAAACGCTTGCACGAGAAATCACTCGGACCAATTTGACCGATCTCCGCCTGGTGGGAAATGAAAAATACCTCAGCGATGACGGGACATACTCTGTTTTCGTGGCTTTTGAAATCAAAAAGTCAAGCATGTATCGTCATATGAAAAAACAGGCGAAGTTGGATGCCAACATCAGCGAGCAAGCGCTAAAAGAAATAGAGCAGCTGCTCGATATTCAAATTAAAGCCGCAGAATCAGGGGAAGATTGAAGAGAGACCTATCTATTCTTCAATAGATGAAAAAAACTTGATTGCATCTTTCTCACCTTTGGCGCGATAACGGATTGGCAATAGGGCGCTTCTCCGTTGAGTTCAAAGTACGCTTGGTGATAATCTTCAGCAATGTATAACTGGCTGGAGGTTTCAATTTGTGTCACGATGGGACTGTCCCAGTTACTCTGCGACCGAGCAACAGCATCCAATGCGATCTGCCGCTGATTTTCTGAGTGGCAAAAAATGGCTGACCGGTACTGTGTGCCAGAATCCCCTCCCTGTCGATTCATCGTAGTCGGGTCGTGCGTTGCGAAGAAGACATCCAACAACGTATTCAAATCCAAAACATCTGGGTTATAAACCACCTGAACGACCTCTGCGTGTCCCGTATTTCCCGTGCAAACCTCCCGATATGAAGGGTTTTTAATGGACCCACCCATGTATCCGGAAACGGTAGACTCTACCCCTTCTACCCCTTCAAATATTGCTTCAATGCACCAAAAACATCCCGCACCCAAAGTAATTGTGTCCATGAGCGATTGTGATTGATTGGTCAAATCATTGATTGGGGATGTTTCATCATGCATAGGTGAACCAGTCAAATGACTCACCAAACCCAGCGCAAAAAACAAAAATGAGCCGCCAATTCGGGCTGTGTTGATTTCCATAATCCTTGAATGTCTCCAGCTTGCAAGCCGATTTCAATACCGCTTTTCCCTGATTTAAATAGAAAACCAGCGGGGAATCGAAATGTTTCACCACCGAGTTTCCGGATTCCCATATCAAACCTAAAAAGAGGAGTGATATTCAGCAGTGCCGAGGTTCCCAAACGCGTGCCTGCATTGCCAAGCAACTCTTGATTATCAAACGTCGCATCAGCAGCAAGAGTCAAAAATTCTCCCACTTTGTATCCCCCTCCAATATGGAATCCGACCCCATTCGGAATTCTACGAGTTTCCTTCGTTGCCTGAGAAAACCAAGTGCTCGGATTGAGGGCATTGCTCATAACATCCATCCATCCCGCTGGGTTGGTCGCTGCCTCATTCCAAGTATTCAAAATCATCCCATTAATCGAATAGCGTTCCCCCCTCCATTCCATCCATCCTATATCGGTGATTGAACAGCTCGCCCACAGTCGATTGGAAAATTCTATGACCACGCCAAAATCAAGCCCAAATCCCTGGCCCACAGGACCCCATTTCCGCAAGTTGTCTATGCCCGTCCCACCTGAGTTCAATGAGTCCAATTGTGGTATTTGAAGACCATTTGAAAAAGCCCCAAAAGCATCCAGTTCACCATTGTGGTCTCGTAGCTGAAAAAAACCATTGCCCAATAAGAGCTTCCCTCCAATACCGGTATGAATGGTCCATCCCCTCTTTGAGCCCCATTCCTTTGATATTCCAACCTCGTGAGCACGATGCCAAGAAAATCCTAGACGAGAATCTTGGAGTAACTCTGCTAAAACGGCATCCCCATTGGTGTCAAGCCCGCCAACAATCGTGAGAAGATCATTAGCGTCCCAATCACCTGAGTTTGGTACGGTGTCTCCTGATGCTGTAATCACCAACTCAAACCATTCGGCAGCACCTCCTTCAATCAGAAGTTCGGAAGTAGAAGAACTCAAGAATGCCTCTGCACTCATGACATTTCGTGAGGTATAAGCCACTCCCCATTTCCCCCATTTTTTTGCAGTCCCTGCGGTAAGGATATCGCCATCAATCTGGATTTCTTCGTTGGAAAGGCGATTCACCCATTCAGAGCGTTCCAATCCCGTCCAATTTTCGGTGCTAGCCTCCCGATTCCAAATGTCATTCCAAAGGTCCTCGCGTTCAAATACCGTAGATCGGAGAGATATCCCCCCTTCCATCCCGCCCATAGCACTTTTCCACTCATCGTTGAGAGGCGAGAAGGTCAATTGCGCAGGATTCCAGCCGAGTGCTCTGTAATCCCCTGCCAAGGCCATAGGCGTGGCGCCTGTCCCAATCGACCAGTGAGGTGATTGCGCACGACTGTCATCAACGAAACCAAGAAAAAGAAAAATAAAGAGAATAGAACGTACCGTTGCAGACCAATCAACGTGTATGGTGGCGGGGGATCTCAAACAGGAATGTTCCAAGAAAAGCGGTCCTCAATTTTCCCTCTCCGAATGCCATCAAACTCTCTCATAAGGCGTGGTGCAATTTTCCATTCCTTCGCGTCAGTCATCTGATACCGGATTCCGTCCAAGCCTATTTCTGCCATTGGTTTTAAGGTGGCTGCAGTGCCAACGCCAAAGGCTTCTGTGAGAAGCCCGCTTTCTAAGCCAGCATGTAATTCTTCTACCGAAAAACGACGGATTTCAACCTTAAATCCCAGGTCTTCAGCCAATTTAAGAACCGTATCACGCGTCACTCCATCCAAAATAGTATCACTAGTTTCTGGAGAAATGAGCACATCATTCAACACAAACATGGCATTCATTGTGCCGCTTTCCTCAATATACTTGTGTTCAATAGCATCCGTCCAAAGTAGTTGATCAAATCCTTCTGCACGTGCTTTTTCTAGTGGATAAAGAGAGCCGGCATAGTTTCCCGCTGCTTTAGCGAAACCTGTACCGCCTGGAGTGGCTCGGGTGAAATATTTTTCAACTTTCACTTTGACTGGTTGTTTGTAATAGGCTCCCACAGGGCAAGTGAAAATGCTAAAAGCATATTTCTTGCTTGCACGAACGCCCACATACGAATCCGTGGCAATCATGAAAGGCCGAATATAGAGCGAGGTACTAGGACCATCAGGCACCCATGAAGCGTCCAGTTTCACCAAAGCAGCAAGGGCTTCCATGAAAATGTCTTCAGGCACTTCAGGCATGCACATACGGACAGCCGATTTGTTGAAGCGAGCGATGTTCATGCCTGGCCGAAACAACGAAACTTGTCCATTGTCTTGACGAAAAGCCTTCATTCCTTCAAATATGGCCTGGCCATAGTGAAAAACCATGGAAGCTGGGCTCATGGTGAATGGACCATATGGCTCAATCTTCCCTCTTTGCCAAGCGCCACCTTCATATTCCATCACAAACATGTGATCTGAGAATACCTTTCCGAATTCTAAGGCATTGAAATCAACTTGATCCAGGCGGGAAGTTTGCGTTTGATGAATATCAAACAAAGGGGTGGTTTCAATCATCTTCAATCTATCATTCAGATTCGCGGCAAAGGTCGCCAATTGCCTTCCATTGTCCAAATACCGTGCCATGGTCAGGCCTTCATTTTAGAAAACAAACGCCAAAAAATTCACCCCATTATTGGTGGAACAGAAATTTATTCGGACTAACAAAGCCAGATTTAACTGCATACATGACCATGGAAGCCGTATTGTTGACACCCAATTTTTGCATAATGTTCTTGCGATGTGTGTTGACTGTGTGGCTGCTTAAAAAGAGTTTTTCAGCAATTTGAACATTGGTTAATCCTTCGGAAATGTAGGTCAATACTTCAATCTCACGTTCGGTCAAAACAACAGGGTCACATGTGAAATCCACAAGCTCTAAATCACTGACATCAATGCTTTCACGGCGGATTGCATCCAGAATTTGACCGCAAAAAAAGGTGCCACCACGGCTCGTTATTTCAATGGCCTCAAGGACCTCCTCCATGCTGCAGTCCTTCTTGATGTAACTGGTGATTCCTGCTCGCAATGCATTGACAATGGTAAGCCCATTCTGCGATACGGTAATCGCAATCATCTTGGTCCTTTGACTAGTTCGAGCACAGGAGACCACGGTATCAATTGAAAATCCAGAAGCCAAACAATCCAGCACAAGCATATCGGGCTTATGCACCTTCAATAAATCCATCAACTCTTCGGATGACGCCGCCTCACCAACTACCTCGTAATTCGAATGTTTTCCTAAAACTGTTCTCAGGCCATATCGAAACAAGGGGCTGCTATCGGCAAGAATGATGGAAGTAGGGATCGACATAACGAAAGCAAATATAACTATTAAGAACGATTCCAAATAAGAAAAAGTGATGCAAATCTTGGAATTGCCCTCAGAGTTTGTAGCAATATCCTTCCACCGCCAATTCAGCCAAAGGAAAAACACTCTGGGCCTCAAGCAGCAGTGGCGTTAACGTGCGATATCGACTGGAAAAATGACCAATGAGCAAGCGTTTAACTCCAGCGGAAAGAGCCGACTGACCGGCTTCGGCTGCTGTGGAATGTCCGGTCACCTTTGCCCGTTTTGATAAAACTTGAAGAAAAGTCGCTTCATGGTACAGCAAATCCGCTCCACTCGCAGAGTCAATCAATTGCTGACAAGGTGCTGTATCACCGCTAAACACATAATGTTTGGATGCTTGCATAGGGAAACAGATTTCGCTCGATTGCAACAAGGTTCCATCTTTCCGTTCGATTGAGTCTCCACGCTTTAATCGCACCATCTCCGATCTGGATAATTGGTGTTCCACCACAGCGTCCTTTTTAAGGTTTAGCTGGTTTGGTACCAACGATACGCGGTACCCATAGGCCTCAATACGATGTTTTACTGGAAAGGAATAAATTGCCAAGGGCCCCGTTTCCCAACAAGGGAATAACTCATTTGGATCGTTTCTTTCGAATTCCAAATGAAATTTCAAATGAGTCTCTGTTGTCTTGAGTGAGCTCATCACAAAAGCCTCCAGGCCCACTGGACCATGTAAATGCAGCTCCTCTGTTCTACCCAATAGGTTGAGACTCCCGATGAGCCCAGGCAGACCTAAGACATGATCCCCATGCATATGGGAAATGAAAATTCGTTTGATTTTATGGAATGGAACACGTTGTTCACGAAGAGAACGTTGTACACCTTCACCTGCATCAATCAAAAACCAATTCTCAGCTACGTTCAGGACTTGTGAAGTAGGTTGGAACCGCAACGTGGGCGTTGCTGCACCGCAACCTAATACTGTCACGTCAAATCGCACAAGGAACGAATGCTAAGCCTCAGTGCTTAACCACCAAGCGCGATGTGTAATGATAAGATGTGGTTTCCACTTTCACGAAATAGATACCAGACGTCCAACCATAAGAATCAATGGTCATTGTGCCACCAGGTGAAATCATTCGTTGATCCATTATTCTGCCTGCCATATCACGCACGACAACGACCCCGCTTTCCGTTAAATTTCCGACATTAAAAATGCCATCCGTTGGATTGGGATAAAGTTCGATTTGATTTACCTCGGAAGCTACAGACACTCCATTCGTGTCATCGCCTACGATGTCCAAGATATAGCCTGTAAACTGATAAGGTTGTGCCACCGCTATTCCAAAGACGGTGACATAGGCCTGAACATTTAGCGTCATCTGATAAACACCCGCCAATGCTGGTGTTCCTTCGAGCGACGCGCAATACTGCTCCCCTGAAATAAAGGTGCATGGATCGGGAGACGTCCCCAAATTGTTGCATACAACGGATAGACCCACTTCCTCCAAGTCAAGCGTAGCAAGTGAGATTGTATCCACCAATGTGGTTGAAACCAGCACCACAGAATCCAACGGGAGGTCAAATGCTGGATCTATCGCAGATGCATCCGTTGGGACAAGAACATGGAACACATCCATGTATGGCGTGTCCACGTAAGCTGTATCAAACTGCTCGCCTATGCTGGCATCAGGTGAAGCGCCCCACAGGGCTTCGCCAAAATCAAAATCTGCTTCGCATTGACCCCAAGAAGAAGTCGAGGCAAACAGGCTGCATACAAGCAAGCCATATCCAAGAATTGAGTAGAGATGTTTCATGATTATTTTGTTTCATTCGATGATTCACTCGCGACTTTTTTTTCGGTCATTTCCATGACCAAGTAATCAAAAGCTTCCGAAAAAGTCGGGGTAATGGTAAGCACACGATCCAATTGACTGATTTGAATAAGCTTTTCAACGGACGGTTGAAGACCACTTAAAACAAAACTCCCTTCAGTATCTCTGCACAGACGGTTGCCAATTAAAACGGCGCTTAAGCCGCTACTATCGCAATAACGCGAAGCAGTCAAATCTAAAATAATGTGGTTGGTTCCCTCCTTTGCGATGCGGAGCAACTCTCCCTTGAGCTCGGGAGCATGCAAAGCATCAAGCTTTTCAACTTGGGAAGTAACGATGGCGATCTGATCGCGGATTTCAGTTGTGAATTTCATGAATCGTGACTATGCCGTAAATATAGGAGAAACATGCAAGCTATATCCTTTATCTGTTCGCAGACAGCAAATAAAGCACTGCCATTCTGATTGCAACGCCGTTCTCAACCTGTTCTAAGATGATGGAGTGTTCACTATCCGCAACCTCACTGGTGATTTCAACACCCCGGTTAATGGGGCCCGGATGCATAATCGTGATGGAGCGATCCAATTTATTGAGGCGTTCCATATTGAGTCCAAACTGACGAGCATATTCTCGAAGAGATGGAAAGTATGGAACAATTCCTTGATCCTGCCTTTCCAACTGTATCCGCAACATATTGGCCACATCACACCACATTAAAGTCTCATCCAAGTCATGACTTACAGATACACCAAGGTCATTTATATGCTTGGGAATTAGTGTTTTGGGTCCACACACCCGAACCTCAGCTCCCAGTAACTTAAGACTCAAAATATTACTCAAAGCGACACGTGAATGTCGGATATCACCGATAATCGCAACCTTTTTACCTTCCAGATCACCTAGTCGCTCCCGCATACTAAAAGCATCCAACAAAGCCTGCGTAGGATGCTCGTGGGTGCCATCGCCCGCGTTCACAATAACCGTATCAACTTTATTTGCTAGAAATTGATGAGCACCGGGGTGAGGGTGGCGCATCACCACTAAATCCACCTTCATCGCTAGAATGTTATTCACCGTATCTACCAGGGTTTCCCCCTTTTTCACAGATGATCCATTGGTAGAAAAATTAATGATATCAGCGCTTAATCTTTTTTCAGCCAATTCAAAGGACAATCGGGTTCTGGTCGAATTTTCGAAAAACAAGTTTGCAATCGTGATATCTCGCAAAGAAGGAACCTTCTTAATGGGGCGATTGATGACTTCCTTGAATTCAGTAGCTGTTTTGAAAATCAGCTCTAAGTCCTCCCGTTTGAGTCCTCGAATTCCAGTAAGATGACGACTCGATAACTGTGTCATTCGGGTTTGTGGTTATGGAGCAAAACGCGCGTCTCGCTCTGCTGATCACCCCAATCTACTTGGACGTACTGCATGTCTAAGCTATCAATGGATTTTCCTACAAACTGAGGCTCGATAGGCAACTCACGCTGAAACCTCCGGTCGATTAGCACCAAGAGCTGAACAGTCTTCGGTCTTCCGTGAGCTAACAAAGCATCCAACCCCGCTCGTATGGTTCGTCCCGTGAATAGAACATCATCGATTAAAATAATCTCCCGGTTTTCCACAAGAAACGACATATGTGTCGAGCTAGCGGCTATCGGTTTTTCTCTTCTTCGGAAATCATCCCGATGAAATGTAACATCCAATGCTCCGCAATTAATCGCTTGGGAAGGAATCAACTCCTGCAATCGGCGTTTAACACGTTCGGCTAAAATGAAACCGCGCGGTTGCAGACCGATCAAATCAGTTTGCGAAAAATCATGATGCTCAAGAAGTTGATGCGCTAGGCGATCAATCACTCGCTCAAAGAGCGCATTATCAATGAGGACTTGCGAATCCATCGGGGGCAAAGATACATCAAACAAAAAAGGAGCGCCCAATGTGGGCGCTCCTTTCTTTTAATTGACAGTCGTTGCAATTAAGACTCAGCTGAGTCACCCTTCGCGTCATCAGCCGCAGGCTTCTTCGCCGCAGGCTTCTTCGCCGCAGGCTTCTTCGCCGCAGGCTTCTTCGCCGCAGGCT
>JAPKCA010000176.1 GCA_028823145.1 Flavobacteriales bacterium | reverse complement strand
CTCCAATCGTTAACTGTATGCTCATGCCGACCGAAAGTTTTTCTACTTCCGATTCATCAATCTTTCCTACAAAGACCAAATCTGTCATATCCGCGACCGATGCGACCGTGGTGCCTTCATTGAAGTTATTGGCCTCAATGACACTGTTTCCACGTTTCACTGGCACATCGAGTACCATGCCATCGATGGTGGAGGTAATCAGCGTATTGGACGCCCGTCCGCTTCTCGATGCGACCCCGTCCTGGATGATACGCCGGTTGTCTTCGGCCGCGTAAAATTCCTCTTGGGCTTGTTTCAATGAAACATCGAAACGCTGAAATTCTGCCGCTGATATAATGCCCTGTTCCAGCAACGTTTCATTTCGTTCAGCATTCTTTCCAGCATCTTCCAAGCTAATGCGAGCCCTTTCCAAACGCGTTTCTGCACTGCTCAGTGCTCCCATGTCAGGAACCACCATCACCTCCGCCAAAACATCGCCCGCTTTGACCATATCTCCCGCTTCCACCAATACTCGGCGTACAATTCCCGAAATCTGGGGTTTGATTAAAATTTCTTGGCGAGGTTGAATGGAACCCGCGGCAACAGTTTTGATGACGATATCAGCGATGCTAGGTGTTTCCGTGCGATAAGATGCTTCTTCTTCCTGTTCTTGGTCATACAAATAGGAGACCGTGTAGGCTGCACTCAACAAAATAGCGAGTACAAATACGGCAAGGGCAATGATTCTTCCTTTTTTCATTTCAATGGTTATTCGGTACGAATAGCTTCAACTGGGCGAACGGAAACGGCACGCAAAGCTGGTAAAATTCCTGCAAAAGCTCCCATGATGGTCATGGCAAGAATGGATTGGGCGACAATTTTTAAAGAAACCTCGGGATTCCGAAAGCTATTTCCTTGCATGTCAGGATTCGAGGCCAACATTCCGTCGATGGCTTCAATCGTAGCCACTCCCAAAATCGCTCCTATGAGTCCAAACAACACCGTGAGCAAAAGTGTCTCGGCCATGATTTGCCGAATAATGGTTCCTGGAGAAGCACCCAGTGCTCGTCGAACACCCAATTCTTTGGTGCGTTCCCGCACCGTAATTAACATGATATTCATAATGCCGATAATCCCCGCCAAAAGCGCCAAACCTCCAAAAACGAAACTTACCCAACGAATGGCACCAAACACAGATTGGATCTCTTCATACTCAGCTGCCATGGTCCAATATCCAAACGCGCGCTGATCGTCCGGGTGAATAGATAAACGACCTTTCAAAAGGGACAACACTTCTGCAGCGGCTGTGTCGGCATGAACTTCCTCGTTGAACAACAAACACAACCATCCCACATCATCGCCCATGTGAAAGGCCTGGTTAAAAGCTGAAAACGGAATCAAAATACTCTGAACATCCTCCTCGGCATCCTCTCCCGAACGCAAGGATCCAAAAACACCGACAACAGTGAAATTGACCCCATTGACCCGAATGGATGCACCAATTGGATCCTCTCCTTGGGCGAACAAAATTTCTTTCACCCGGTCACCAATGACCGCGATTTTTCGCTTGCCCGCTATGTCTTGAGCATTGATGTGCCTTCCTGCTCTCAGCGGCTTTGCTTCGATCAATCGTTGCTCTGGATATTCCCCGAAAACACTGAATGCACCCGTCTTTATACCACGGGTTACATTGTTGGAACCTCGCCACCCTCCGAGTTGATTTTGCGGCGCAACAGCCAGCAAGGTTTGGCTGTTCGCTCGAAGATAATCCACGTCATCAATGTTCATATCAATGCTCCTACCCCGTTTAAATCCTTTGTAAGCCTTGCTCGTTGATTGCGTCCACAAGAACATGCTGTTCCTCGCCGAATCGCCTAGATCCTGGGTTACCCCGTTTTCCAGCCCATTGGCCGAACCAATGGTGATGATGATCATGAACAGCCCCCAACCCACACCCAATCCACTTAGGAATGTGCGCAAGGGATTCTGCACGAGGACTTGAATCAGTTCTAACCACCGATCCTGATCAAACCATTGTTGAATTCTACTCATCGCGCAACGCTTCAACAGGCCGAATGGATACTGCACGAATGGCCGGGCCAATGGAGCTAAACACTCCCACCATGACTAAAATGAGAAGGGATAACAAGGCACTTCGATAATCCACCTTCGGATTGGAGAAAAACTCATGATCGAACTGAGGCCCTAGACCTTGGAGCAACCACACGCCCGCTAAAAGACCCGCAGACCCGCTTACCAACATCAGCGCAACAGCCTCTTGCATAATTTGACCAATAATAGACCCAC
>JAPKCA010000175.1 GCA_028823145.1 Flavobacteriales bacterium | reverse complement strand
CCTAATTTTCGGGGGCTCGGATCTGGAGGATCCGGGATTTCGCTATGACATGATTTTGGGGCGTTTTCGCTGTTGCGAAAAATCAGTGTATTTTTGCATTGTTTTTATGTGTCAAAATGATCATATACCCTGCGAAAGGGGTATAAAAAACTCACCATTTTATTCAAAAAACAGAGTTTTTTTGGTTCGCCGAGTTGAGAATTTCGTCATAATTTCCCTCTCTGACACTGCGGAAGGATCCTCAATTTGTGGTAAAGGTTTGAACATCCGTCCAATGGTCTCCACTCGGCCCTTCACCCAAAATTCGCCATGAATAGGTCGAACTGGTAACAAGACCGGTCAAGCCTACTTGCTCATTACCAACATTCGCTAAACCTTGACTTGAACAAGAAGTCCAAGCTGATTTCACCGTCCCACCGTCAATAAGACCCCAGCAGATTGTCTGATTGACATCGGTACCATTGTCATAGTTCTGCCAATGTACCGTAGCCGAGGATGCAGTGGCATTGCTGCTTGAGAAGTCCTTCAACAGACTTGGATAATCGTAAACCCAACCCCGTAAAGGGTCACTATTCCAAACGGGGAGATGATCGACTGAAGCAAAAGCCTCAGCATTAATCGGCAAACCCCAGGCTCGTAAGAATGGAACAAGGTTCATTCCTGTCTCATTTGAGATGCGTGCTGCCCATGTATTGTATTCTTCAGCATCATTTGCAGGTTGGCCCAATGAACTGTTGTAGTAGTGGCTAAATGCCTCAGTATAGACGTCCCAGCCAAACTCTTCTTGGATTTGCATATGGGTTTCAAGTGCAGTCCAAACACTCCATTGGGCGATTTGTGCTCCACCATTGAAGTAAGTCTCTGTTCTATTTTCTCGATTGCTATCACTCATTGAACCATGGCCAGCTCCCAAATCAACACCGACCAATACGGTCATGATATAGGCTGAAAAGAGATTGCAGGTAGTTTCCGTGTTCCCAGGTAAAGTTGCAGACATCCATTGATGATTATGGCCTAATTCGTGGAACATTCCCCAATCGCCTTGGGTTGACATATGGCTCAAGTTAACGACATTTGGAACACTTACCGTATGGGCCATGAACGGGTAGCCTGAGTGCATCCAGCCCGCACTGATTTGAACATCAAATACAGCTCGTTCAACCCGAGTCCATGGCAGGTAGCCACTCAAATTGTGTTCCATTTGCAGAGCAGTATCCCACCATTCCATCAGTTCGACTACTGAATCGAGGCTTCGTATTTCTGATGATGGAACGGTCAGGATGAAGAATTCGCCTTCCAATTCCGCCCAAGGTGCAGGGAGTAATCGCTGCGTCATATTCCATTCCGCCTCAGTTGTGACTCCAGCGATATAGCGCGGCGCTTGAACTGCATTTTCGATGGTGACATTGACAATTCCAAAGGTTGAGTCGGGTGGGAAGGTGATGAAAATAAGTCCACCAAAGGTATTCCCTACATGCATAGTCGTTGAATCGATGACCCAATTCCGGTGGATTTTTGGGTGTCTATCAAGCACGTCTTTACCCCATAGTGAATCCGAATGAGCGCCGATTTGAATGCGAACATTTTGGTCGACCAGCGCTACTGGGACGCTGATGTTGACCACTTCTCCCGCTGCTGCATACAATCCCGTACCCATCATGCCATGGCTACGGGCACCCGAATATCCAAAACCGCTTGCTAGGCCAATGTAATCACCGTTTACCGATACAATTTCAGTGACTCTAGAGGCATTGGCAGGAACAGCACCTGGGAAATCTACCGAACTTGGATGGGCGACGAGTTCATTGGCAGGAAGTCGCAGATAGAGTCCTTCCTGAATGGCAAGCAGAACATCGGAAATTGGGTCTGCATCCAAATCATATTTTTTGTTTTCAGCAATTTCGGTCCAACCGGTCGTATTGACCATGCCTCGAAGTGGATTCCAAAAGTCGATGAAATCTAGGGTTAGCATGGCTGTACTTCGAGAAATTGTTTTCTCAACTGTCGAGGCATCCGATGACGGAATCAACGGTCCTGTGGTGAAATGGTTTTGCAAAGCAGTCACCGCCGCAAGCGTTCTCTGCATTCTATCAGGTGGGGTGGCACCGATAGTCACTTGAGCAGAACCGGAATTTGAAGAGACAAATAATCCGGTGGTCGGGGCGATTTTATTTCCGGGATAATTGTGAGCAACATCGGTATTTGAGTAGGACCAATACCATGAATGGCCGCCCAAAATCAAGCCATGGCCCGATGTCAAAAAGTCCTCAATGTCCTGATTCTGTGCATCTGTCCAACCGTTCC
>JAPKCA010000174.1 GCA_028823145.1 Flavobacteriales bacterium | reverse complement strand
AAATTGAATCGCTGCAGCTCGGAGCCCTAAAGGCCGTTCCACATCATTATCCATAGGCAGCATGGCACCACCATTGCCATAAATCCTAATTTGTCGAGGGTCAATCGTATCGGGGTTTAATCCCGCGTCTAACATCCAGTTTCGGTCAATTTTGTAGACCCCATTTTCCGCAATGGCCAATCGATAAAAAGCGCCTTCTGCCAGAGGGCTCGCTACCGGCCAATCTCTTGCACGCGATTGGCGCTGAAGCATTTCCAATTGCTGACCAACCACCCAATCAACTTGAATGAATCGCTCATACACATCCCTTTCTGGCACATACCTCAACAAGGGTGCGATGTGCTGAAAAACACCTTGCGACAACCAGCTCCAATTCCCTTGCTGTATTTGAGATTTCAGCAGCTGCCGCTGCCGCTCCGTCAAACTCATTTCTGGGATCACTTCCCATATTTCATGGTCCACCAGCAATTCAGCATTCCTCCAATTCTCGGGAGCGCTCCATTCCCAAACATTCCATGGCACTTCATCATGCCAAAATCCATCAATAGGGCCCCATTGTCCAACAGCAATGTCTAAGGAGGCCCGTTCCATCCATTCGACCCTCCAAGAGCCCTCAGCGGTCTCCACTTGAGCTTGAACGCTCGGCAAACAAAGCCCCAACAAAATCATCCAACAAACGGCATTCAAGATCACGGATCGCTTGAAGCTTCCATGCTTTTCTCGAAAATCCCGACAATTTATTTCCATCCCGTTTTTCATTCGTTCTTACGCGGCTTCGTCAACAATGGCAAATTTGATCTAAAAAAGCCATGCAACGCAAAGACATCAACGTGCGTTTACTACAAAATAGTGCACACCTAAATTTCATCTCTTCCGAACGAAATTGAGTGAGGCCATTGGTTTTTTTCTTATTCTTGTGAATTCATTGGGACCCTATACATGAAGCAACTTCTGACTATACCCCCCATCTGCATCTTGCTGATGGCGTCATTTTTGAGCCTGCAAACGAATACTGCCCAAGCTCAGGACCCTGAGTTTACACAGTATTTCGCTAATCCGCTCTATTTGAATCCTGCATTTGCTGGAACGGCAAGATGCCCCAGATTGACGATGTCCTACCGAAACCAGTGGCCTGCCATGAGCGGCTCATTTGTGACTACGGCGGCCGCATATGATCAACATGTGGAAACACTTCATGGCGGTTTGGGTTTCATCGTGTTGAATGATCAAGCCGGAAGGGGAACTTTGAGCACCACTAGAGCTAGCGGCATATACAGTTATCAGCAAGCTGTGACAAGAAAATTGTCAATTAAAGCTGCGATGCAGGTGACATACATGCAAAAAGCATTGGACTGGGATCGGCTCACATTTGGAGACATGATTGACCCTCGAAGAGGTTTTATCTATGAGACTCAAGACATTCCTCGCGGTGGAATGGTTCGGGCGGTAGACTTTTCATCTGGAATCATGGGATTCACAGACCGTTATTACTTTGGTGCTGCTGTTCATCATTTGAATGAACCCAACGAATCATTGGTGGTTGGCACGAGCCGCTTACCGATGAAATACACCTTTCATGCAGGAGCTATTCTGCCTCTCCAACGCTCGGTCACTGGAGTTGAATCAACCATATCTCCGAATGTTTTCTACCGCAAACAGGGTGAGTTTCAGCAACTCAATGTTGGTTTGTACGTGAACAAAGGACCCCTGGTCGGTGGAATCTGGTACCGTGGAATCATGTTTACGGATTATAAGGATGCTTTCATCGTGACCCTCGGCATCAAAACGGATGTGGTTCAGTTTGGATACAGCTACGACTTGACGATTTCAGAACTCACCCCATCTACAGGTGGAGCTCATGAAATCAGCATGACTATTCAGTTTGATTGCCGCGGTAAGCGATCAAAATTCCGCACAATAAACTGTCCATCATTCTAGTTTTATGAATGATACACTTTCAAAGCCCCTTCATTCACCATATGGTGCTGGAATGATGAAAGTCGCCTTAAAACAATCTGCAAGAAACCCCATTGGAACAGTATAAAAACATGAATTGGAAGTGCATAGCCCCCATGATGCTTTTCTCGGCTTTCCTGATTTCAGGATGTACCGGAGAACGTTCCGGTGCCACAGGATGGGCCTACAATGACCCATCGAATGGCGGATTTGAGCGTCAACCCTTTTTCGAACAAGAAACCGCTCCTGGCTTGGTGTTTATCGAAGGAGGTACGTTTACCATGGGACAAGTCGAAGATGACTTGACCTACAATTGGGACAACATTCCCCGTCGTGTGACTGTACCATCC
>JAPKCA010000173.1 GCA_028823145.1 Flavobacteriales bacterium | reverse complement strand
GTCAAATTGGGAGCTACCTCACGGTATTTACCATCATCAAAAAGAAGCGCAAAATACGCTTCGCTTCCAATCCGATCATGGTGATCGCAGTAGTGACAGACATTCCATTTCTCAGCATGCTGCTGCGAAGTCACAACCGTTTTGCAGTTGGGACATTTGTACCAAGCACCTTCCGGAATTTCTTTCTTGTCCGTGCTTTTTGTGGTAATGCCGTCTTGAATGCGCTTAAACCATCCCATGATATCATCCAGTTAGATGATGTAAAGGTAACCAACCCGTGAGTCGGATGAAATTTCAATTTAAAATGGATGGCCAATGCCAAGGTGAAACGCTCCTTGAGGTTTGCTGTCACCGACCCATCTCTGTCCTGCCAGATTGCCTGGGTCGTGCAAACGAAGGCCACCATCCAGTCTAAGAAGAAAAAAATCAAAATCCAGCCGCACACCCAAGCCTGAACTCAAACCAAATGACTTCCAAGAAAACGCCACATCTTCCAAGGGGACACCTTGTTGTTTATTTTTCAAGATCCAGACATTTCCAAAATCCATAAACCAAGCGAGTTCCAGTGCTTCGGTGATCTTCTGCCTTACCTCCACGTTGCACTCCAGCTTCAAATCGCCCAGCCCCTTCACCACAACAGCTTCCTCACCATCCACAGAATAAGGACTAAACCCAGGCCCTAACTGCCGGGCTGACCATCCGCGCATACCGTTTACTCCACCACTGTAAAAAGCTCGGTCAAACGGCAACAATGGATAATTTTCTCCAGCTACCCCAACCCCCATCATGCATCGACCGTGCCATGACAAATCTTCTGATTTATCGGAGAGCGCGTTCCAAGTCCAAAATCCTTCCCAACGAACAAATTGAGTAAAAGGAACGTTGGCCAACGTCCATTGACCCACATCATTTTGAGGCAAGCCCAAAGGATCCGCCAAAGCCTCTAAGCCCCAACCAGTCCATTCAACATTCGAATCAATCAATCCAAACAAATGAGGGCTTGACTGCCATTTCGAATGCCAACCAATGCGGCTTAATACGGATGCGTAATCCTTAAATCGGTCTTGAATGAACGGGTTGTCTTCATCCGTCAACCAAGCTTCAAAATCATCCAACAACGTAATTTGAGTATAGGTGAATTCCAACAAATCGACATAAACCTTGCTGTTTCTAGTTTGGTTTTCTATGAAGTGAAAACCATACTTGAATCCATATGAACGGCGGAGATATTCGGGACGAGATTCCCTGCTCCACAAACCCGTGAAATCGGATCTCGCGGCATTGGATGGCCTCAAAGAACTCAAGGGAAGAGGCGGGATGCCAAGCGTCGAATAATGAGCTTCTACCGACCATGTCCCACTGTTTGGAATCAAGTTCTCATTGGTATAATTCAAGGGCTGGGTCGAAGTGATGCCTCCAGAAACAGAACAATCAAACACATCTCCCCTTCCCGAAACGTTGCGGTCGGTCCAAGTCAACTTCGCTACAGGACCATAGCGCGCATCGGTTCTGGTAAAGTCCAATGAGGTGGATAGGCCAAAACGGGCCCTTTGAATGAGCTTAACTTGAATGTCAAAATAATCTTCATTCCCCTCTCCTGCTCGCAATGTGCCCGGAATCTCAACCCTTGCAATTCCTGGGAGTTCAACCAATCTGCGATAGGTCTCCTCTATGGCCTTTTCATTGTATCGAATGCCAGGCTCAATGGCAATCAAATGATCCATGAATTCCGGCCGGAGAAATTGACCTGCAATGGAGTCACTATAAGCCCATTCAACTTCACGGAAACGAGCCCTGCGATGGGGGATTACCGCGCCACCGTCCTCCCATCGGAATGGACGGATAATGAGGGTCAAATCCACTCCGTAGTCATGGCCCTTGAGCGTGTCCGCCTCAAACGTGATGTATGTCTCATCCAACCCAGCGAAGCCATGGCTCTTCAAAGATTTAGCCAATGAGCTTCGGCCATGTTCGAGTAAATCAGCGTCAAAGGCATCACCTATTCTCATTCCTAATATGTTGGTGAGGCCAGTCGTATCAACCCCACTTCCATCCAATGCCCAATCCAATGATGCCACTTTCCACAATGGACCTGTATTGATTTGGTATGAAACGGCCACCCGCTGGGGCGCGATGGAATCAACCACAGCGGAACATTTCGCATTGAGGTATCCTGATCTTCGCGAAAGAGATTCTAAGTTGCGGCCAGTGCGTTCCATAGCTACTGCATCAAACAAAACAGGAGGTTCTCCAAAGCCTTCTGACAACCAGAGCAACACCCCACGCGATGGTGCCAAATGGCATGTCCATCAAACCG
>JAPKCA010000172.1 GCA_028823145.1 Flavobacteriales bacterium | reverse complement strand
GCGTTCCGATTGAAGGGCCCGATTTGGCGCTGACTATCAATTTTTTTGATCGGAGTGTCTTCAATTACAACGACGCCAATGGCAATGGAGTCAACACCGAGGCCCTGGAAGAAGTGCGGCGTCAACACTACCGTTTTCGGATATTTAATCGTGCTCAACGAATTGGCCAAATGCGCGGCGCTCTTCGAGTAGACAACGTAATGGGCACGAACATTCTTACGTTGCGCTCTTCCAGTACGCTTCCCGGGCGTGCTCAGAATTTCCTGAACATCTTGAGTGATATCTATATCGATTATACCAAAGAAGCCCGTTTGGAATCCAGTTTCAAGACGGAGACTTTCATCAACCGCCAATTGGACGAATTGGTGGACATCATGGATAGTTTGGAGCTGCAAGTCGATGGCTTCAAGGCGCAAAATGAAATCTTGGATTTGAGCCGGGAACAGACCGAATTCTTTAATACACTCGTGGAACTGGAAGGCCAAGAGCGCACCCTCGAATTGCGCGAGGAAGCCATGAATTCTTTGCAAGGCTATTTGCGTGCCGGCGTCGAAGACTATGGCCTCCCGCCCTCCTCTTACCTCTTCGGAGAAGACCCTCTACTGGTGACACAGGTCAATCAGTTGTTCGAAATGCGCACTGAACGGACCGCTTCGCTGCTCGATGTGACCGAAGACAGTTATTCGATTCGTCGATTGGACAGCGCCATCAGCAACGCACGTTTTACCATCTCGAAATACATCGACGACACCAAAAACGCCTTGATCGGTCAACGTTCAAACATCCGAGGCCAGATCTCCAACTTGGAAAACCGTCTCAGTGGCATTCCTGCAACACAGCGTGACATTATCAGCATGGAGCGAAAGCTGCAAGTCAATGAAAAGCTATTCGTTTTCTTGCTGGAATCACGTGCTCAGAATGTCATCTCCAGAGCGGGCATCGCACCACAAGCGTCCATCATCGAAAAGGCGCGGGGAGCAGGCATTGTTGGACCCAACAAAAAACTGACCATTCGCAACAACACGTTGATCGGTGGCCTGATTGCTTTGGCGATTGCCTTTTTGCGGATGCTTCTTTTCGAGCGAATAGAATCGACCCAAGAACTCCGGGAAATTTCAAAATTACCGGTGGTTGCAGGCCTTCCGAGTTATCCAGGAATCGACGAACACCCCATTTCCATTTTGGCCGATAGCCGCTCGCAAATCACGGAAGCCTTTCGAAGTTTGAGGACAAATTTGCAGTACATCCTGGCCAAGGAAGGCGCCAATACCATTTTGGTGAGTTCGCTGCATCCAGGGGAGGGCAAATCCTTCGCATCGGCCAACCTTGCGACCGTATTAGCCAAGACGGGGAAAAAAGTCGTGCTGGTCGATTTCGACATGCACAAACCCAAGATTCATAAGAGTTTCAAGTTATCCAATCAAATGGGATTGAGCAGCTTCTTGATTGGCCGTTGCGCCGCTGATGAAATGATGCAAAATGGCCCCATTGAATCGCTGCGTATTATCACCGCTGGCCCTGTTCCGCCCAATGCATCTGAGTTGATTCTCAACGACCGCGTGGACGAATTGTTATCCAAGCTTAGAGAGGAATACGATTACGTGGTCTTGGACACCCCGCCGATTTTACTCATCACAGATGCTCTGGCTCTAATGAGTAAAGTCGACACGGGGCTTTTAGTCGCCAACACATTGAAAGCCACAAAACGAGGCATTCGTCATTTGGAAGAATCGTTGGCCCTGAACAACTTGAGTCATGCCTCCTTGGTTCTGAATAACATCCGAACCAGTCGCTGGGGTCAGTATTACGCGAAATACGCCTACAAGTACGGGTATGGATACGGGTACGGGTACGGATATGGGTACGGATATGGGGGGTATGGATACGGCGGTGGCACGTATGGCGATGAACCCGAGCCACAAGCATGATGCGATCGCACCATGGCATGAAGCAACATTTTGCTCCTCTTTTGCGTCTTTTCCATGTTGCGCGCAACCCACTGTACTTTTACATCACATGAACAGGATGAATTTTCGTGCCATTGGCTTTTTGTTTGGGCTAGTCGTGTGTTCACCTGCATGGGGACAGCTCGAGGTAGGCATGAATTGCGTGGTGGTCAATCAAGCCGGGAATGCTTCTGTCTCATGGAGTGAAGCAGCAGACCCGACCTATGTCTTTGAAGCATATGTGCTTCACATCTTTGAACCATCGAGTGGCTTGGTGTTGGACACTTTCTCCATCGATGACCCAACGGATCCAGCGAACCCCGCCTTCGTTAACACTTTGTACAATGCCAATACCACGGAGTTGTGTTATTTCGTGGTAA
>JAPKCA010000064.1 GCA_028823145.1 Flavobacteriales bacterium | reverse complement strand
CGAAGACCAAGATCCTTGCGACGCTTGGGAATTATTGCTCTTCGGTGAAACGGTGATTCACAATAACCGTTTTTGGGCCATCGGAGATAGCTCTGGAATGGCGGAATTGATTTTGTACAACGAAGGATTTGTTTGGAACGGACAAGAATCTGTTGAAGCGCATTTTGTCAATGAAGGAAACGCCGTGGTTGATCCGGTCTGCGATTATTTATTTGAATCGGATGGAGGGCACATCACAAATCCCATTCATTTATCCATAGGAAATGACACCTTGGTGGTAGCTGTGGATGAATTGCCAGTGGATGCATGGTTTAGTCCGGTCAATTATTTCGGTGCCTTTCCGCCAGACGATTCCAATTGGTTGACCTGCTGGACGTACATGGAGCAATTGGGCCTTTTTGGAGAATGGATTGGAACGGGCGGGAATGTCACGGGTTGCACCTACACCTTCGCTTGCAATTACAACCCCGAAGCAGTAATCGATGATGGTTCTTGTGAGGTTTCTTCATGTGCGGGATGCACATGGGAGGAAGCACCCAACTACGATCCTTTGGCGATGTGGGATGACGGTTCGTGTCAACTTCCTGAAGCGAATGCTTGCCCGGCTGACATCAATGGGGACGGCCAAGTAACCGCATTGGATTTGCTCCAGTTTTTGGGAGCATTCGGCATGGTATGTCCGTGATTCTTTAGTTGATGATATCCCGGACGCCTTTGATAAAATGACGAAGGGATTCTTGAATCGAAATGCCTTCTGAATTGGCGTGAAGAATGATGCGCTTGGCTCCTAAAATAGTGGTCATTTGATCTCCCAACTCAGCCAAATCATTTGCCTCATCATCTTCGGCCAATTGCTCTAGGATAGCAGCCTCCATTTGATCCAGTTCTTCCATTGAAAGTTGGATCATTTTCCGGATTTGAGATACATTCATACCTCTGTGTTATTGGGCAATGTCCACCAGCAATCCCTCTACATCGGACTTCTTTGAAGTCGCGAATTCTCGAACAAGGCCACCGTTTTGGAATCCTGCGAAATAAGGCAAATCATTGATTTTAAACGCTTTTTTGACATCCATGCTTTCCTCCACATCGATATCAATGAAGGTGATTGCTTCAAATCGCTCATCCTCTTTGTACCTCTCAATGGTGGGAGCAAGGAGTTTACACACTCCGCACCACCCGGCGTGAAACCGAATGAAGAGTTTGGGTTGTGCTTTGATTTCTAAAATGAGTTGTTCGAGTTGCATCAGTTGTCTTTTGTGCTTCCAATAACCTACGGGGCTAGGCGATGTTCAAAGATAGCATTTCAATGGGCGCCGGGCGCCCATGCCAAGCCGATGAATGGATAGTCAGCTCGTAGGCTAAAGGACCGCAATCCCACTTCCATTCTAATTTCCGGGCATATGGGTGCCTGAATGGTGACGAGCAAATGGCGGCGACCAAGTTCTCGATCTGGGTGCGAGAGTATCCAACCTTGCAAGATGGTCAAAGCGGTTTTGCCCAAGTGCCATCTTCCTCCAGCGAGTAAGGCTGTTTGGATGCGGTCGATTGGGTCTATGGCTGGTTCAGGAAAGCCGTTGTCTCGTAGGCTCTGATTGTAAGTCAAATCAAATGCACAAGTTCCACTCCAACTGCTGGCTTCTTTGGTGCGATAATGCAAACTGGCATGCAGGTTACTCACAGGATGGCTTGGTCCCATGGGCAATCCCACATCCCGCAGTCCTATTCTCAGCGCAGTTTCAATTTGCCAGCCGGAGCGCTTGAAGACGAGGGGAATTTCCGGTAAGAGCAGTGGCCCTTCATCCCACGTCTCGCGGTTTGGTCGGAAAGAACAGCGGAGTCCAATCAAATTGATCCCCAGATTGGGAAGGGCAGTGGCTCCATTGCTGAAATGGGTGAAATCCGCAGCTACCATGACACGTCCGTTTTTGCCCCAATTCCATTGGTGTCCAATGGCCGCATGGAGTCCTGCATTGAGATGGGATCCCAAAGCAAAAGAACGGGGAGCATCTTCGATATCAAAAGGAGTCGATGCCCATCCCAATCCCGTTCCCCACTCGGTAAAGGTGTTGCGTAGCAACGGAATTCGGATCATCCATAATCCACTCACTACATAACCTAAATGGGGGCCTCCTGCATAGACACAGCCCAGCTGAATGCCTTGCCAAGCTCGGTTTCTTTTTCCTTGAGTTACCCATCCGCCCGTTACATCGCGACCCCATGCCACAGAGCCTCCCCAAGCGTGGCCGGTGACCAGTGCTTCCATTTCTTGACGAAGCGGAAACGCGTAGCCGCCATAGCCGGACCATTCAACGGGTGCCCAAACATGTTTCGAGTCTGTGGATTGGACCTGAGCATCGGCAGTTACCACCCCCAAGTGACCAAGACATGCCACAATGAGGCAACGGTACCATGCTTTGATGTGATTCACGGCATCGAAGGTAGCAAGACGTAACTTCGTGGCATGCATACAATGGAGGAGAAATTAGCTGCTTTTGAGCGGTTGCTGATCATTATGGATGAGCTGCGTGAGCAATGTCCATGGGATCAAAAGCAAACAAATGAGAGCCTGAGGCATTTGACCATTGAGGAAACCTACGAATTGGCCGATGCCATTTTGGATGGTGATCTACAAGAGATCAAGAAGGAAACGGGCGACTTGATGTTGCATATGGTTTTTTATGCCAAAATCGGGAGTGAGCGAAAGGCAGAGGATGGAGGATGGGATATTGCAGATAGCCTGAATAGCATATGCGATAAATTGGTGAACCGACATCCCCACATCTACGGGGATGTCGTAGCGAATGACGAAGAAACGGTGAAGGCCAATTGGGAACAGCTGAAGTTGAAGGAGGGCAACAAGTCAGTATTAGAGGGAGTTCCCCAGAGTTTGCCTTCGCTAGTGAAGGCGTATCGAATCCAGGACAAGGTGCGAGGTGTGGGGTTCGATTGGGAGCATGAAGGCCAAGTGTGGGACAAGGTGGAAGAAGAAATCCAAGAATTTAAAGATGAAGTTGCCTTGAATTCTGATCGGGCTGCGGACGAATTCGGTGACGTCTTGTTTGCACTAATCAATTACGCACGTTTCAAAGGAATCAATCCCGATGAAGCGCTCGAACGAACGAATCGGCGATTTAAAGCGCGCTTCCAACACATGGAAGCTGCGGTAGCGGTCGATGGAAAGGTCTTGAGCGATATGAATTTGGTAGAGATGGATGAATACTGGGAGGCAGCGAAAAAAGCAATGAATCAGTAGGTGAACAATGCCATGATGCGACTCTTGATGTTTTGCTTTTTGTTTTATGTCTGTGTCGGCTGCAATGGGCCGGATGCTCCGTGGTGCCTAATGCGTCCAGGGCAAGATGCCACCATCACATCTTCATGGGAGGGGAGGGATTTGAAACAATTGGTGGTGTATGATCATGTCGATGTGACATGGAAGCACCAGGACGGAGAGGAGGTGTCCATCACATGGAAAGGGCCGGAGAATTTATTGGCGCATGCGCAAACTGAATGGGAGGGAGATGTGCTAATCGTAGGACACGAAGATCGATGCCAATGGACGCGCCAATTGGATCTGGTGGTAAAATTGGAGGTGGCTTCACCGAGTTTGAGGCAATTGGAACTTCGAGGCCAAGGGCAATTCACCATGGAGCCGATGGTTGGGCAAACGAGTTTTCGGGTGGATGCATATGCGAGTTCTTCGGTGTTCCAAATTGAGGCTTTTGTGGACACGTTGGCGGTGAAGCTGCATGTCGGCCCAACGGAGGCCATAGTCATCGGCGAAGTGCAAGTGTTTGAAGGGTACTCCTCTGGATTGGGCCAGTTGGACGCCTCGGAATGTTTAGCCAAAGAAGCTTTCATCAATCAGTCAGGTCTGCTTCCGCTTTCCTTTGTTGCCCAGGACTATGCTTATGTTGCAATCAATTCACCGGGAAACGCAATGGGATTTGGAGGCGCACCCGCTGAAGTGGTTTTAGAAACGACATCAACTGGCGTACTGATTTGGGAATAGCATCTCAAGGCCTCAACATTTCCTTGACTTCTTGCGCGAAACTTTGAACCCATAAGGTGTACTGCCAACCGGAAGGATGAAGCCCATCATTGGCGATGAGGTTATCCGTTTGAGGCCACTGTTGGGAAATGGGGGTGATGTTAAAATACGCCACGCCAGCATCTGCTGAAATGGACAAGCAAGCGCCATTGAACGCCGCCAAGTCGGAACGAATGGTTTGCTGGTTCCCTTGTCCAAATGGGGTGTAGCCATAATCAGGAATGGATACAACAAACACCCGAAGGGGATTCCCTCCAGCACAACCAATGGCCCGATTCAATAAATCAGAAAATTCTACTTCGTATTGTTCCAAAGCGAGCCCTTGGTACTGGTTATTTACCCCTATGAGTAAACTCACATAATCCCATGTTTCATCCTCATAACCGGATGAAGTAAGTGCTTGGCTTAAGTTGTTGGTGGTCCATCCTGTCGCCGCCAATATGGTGGGAGCTGAAAGGGTGTCGGAGGGGAGCAAAGCGGCCAATTGATTTGCCAGTTGAACGGGCCAACGATCCGATTCTGACACCGATTCTCCAACCGTGTAAGAATCACCTAAAGCGAGGTAGCTAAATGATTTTCCTTTCAAGAGGGAGTCCGCATCGTTCGCCAAGGTCGGACTCGCACTAGTCGCCTCAGGTTCCTGATGACAACTAGTCAATTCGATTGCTGCGACAGAAATTGACAGCATTATCAGGAATCGGTTCATATCGGATTGGTAAAGTTCTGTTAAGGTATGGATGAGTAGCTAATTGGTAGTAATTTCGAACCCTTACAAAGAAATCATGCCTCGATTTATTACATCCTTTTTGCGCTTAGCTTTTTCAGCGTTGTTCCTGGTTTCTATCTCAGGAATTTCCTTGGGGCAAGACGAGCCGGCGTTGCCTCAAGTGAATACCAATAAATTTCGTCAGTTGGGCCAAGAATTGCCGACGCCTAATGTCTATCGCGCGGCTTCAGGTGCCCCTGGACATGATTACTGGCAACAACAAGTGGATTACAACATCCATGTAAAACTGGATGATGCCAACCAACGAATCGATGGAGAGGAGCGGATTCTTTATGTGAACAATAGCCCCGATGAATTGCGCTATTTGTGGATGCAATTGGACCAAAACGTACGTGCAAAGGACAGCGATAGCCATAAGATTAGGCAATCCACCTTGGGTGAACGTGAATCATTCAAGAGTGTGGCGGGATTGGAACCATCGTTTGAAGGTGGGTTTAACATTGAGTACGTTGCCGATGAAGGCGGTCGCCTCTTGCCGTATACCATCAACAACACGATGATGCGCATTGACTTACCGAATCCAATTAAGCCAGGCGGTTCGTTTGTGTTTGATGTGGCTTGGTGGTACAACATCAACGATCGGATGAAAGATGGAGGACGCAGTGGCTATGAGTATTTTGAGGAGGAAGACAATTACATCTATACCATTGCCCAATTCTATCCGCGCATGGTCGTGTATGCGGATAACGAGGGCTGGCAGAATAAACAATTCTTGGGCAGTGGTGAATTCACGGTAAATTTTGGTGACTACCATGTCGAGATTACGGTGCCATCGGATCATGTGGTTGCTTCGACGGGGGAGCTTCAAAACGAAAAGGAAGTTTTAACTCCGACTGAGCGCAAGCGTTTCCAAAAGGCACGAACCACATACGATCAACCGGTTATGGTTGTGACAGAGGAGGAAGCGCGAGTGGCGGAATTGAACAAAGAAAAGGGAATGAAAACCTGGGTGTTCGATGCTGACAACGTGCGTGATTTTGGGTGGGCTTCGAGCCGGAAATTCATTTGGGATGCGATGGCAGTCAAGGTGGGAAATCGATCTCCTTTGGCCATGAGTTTCTACCCCAAAGAAGGCAACCCCTTGTGGGAGCAGTACTCAACCAAGGCTGTTGCCCAAACCCTTGAGACTTACTCTAAATTCACCGTAGACTACTCGTATCCAGTGGCCATTAGCGTGCACACCAAATGGATTGGAATGGAGTATCCCATGATCTGCTTCAACGGTGGTCGGCCTGAGCCCGACGGAACCTACACCGAGCGAACCAAAATTGGCATGATCAGTGTCATCATCCATGAAGTGGGCCACAACTTTTTCCCGATGATCATCAATTCAGATGAGCGCCAATGGACTTGGATGGACGAAGGGTTGAATACGTTTGTGCAGTATTTGACCGAGAAGGAATTCGACCGGAATTACCCTACACGTCGTGGAAGTGCACGAAACATACGTTCGTATATGGGAGGAGATAAGGCGAGGATCAGCCCTATCATGACGAATTCAGAGTCGATATACCAATTCGGGAACAACGCCTATGGTAAGCCAGCAACGGCACTGAACATCTTGCGGGAAACGGTCATGGGCCGTGAGCTCTTCGACTATGCTTTCAAGGAATACTGCCGGAGATGGGCGTTCAAGCATCCTGCACCCGCGGACTTTTTCCGGACCATGGAAGATGCCTCCAGCGTGGATCTGGATTGGTTCTGGCGTGGATGGTTTTACACCACGGATCATGTTGACGTTGCATTGGACCAAGTCAGATGGCTGCAGATCGACACCCAAGATCCAGATGTTGAATCCGCGTTTAAACGCGAAGCCTCTGCTCGTGAACCACAGGATATCTCCTTGCTTCGAGATGCTTCATACATCGAGGAATCCTATCTTGAAGCTGACCCAACATTGCATGATTTTTATACCACGACAGATCCTTTCATGGTGTTAGAGTTGGACAAAACGGAGTCACGGGAATTGTTGAGCAAATTGGATTCTGAAGAATCAGATCTTCTAAACAGCGGCAAGAATTACTATGAAATCACGTTTCGCAACAAAGGAGGGCTGGTAATGCCACTCATTGTGGAATTTGAGCTGGAGAATGGAGAAAAAGTGCTGCATCGTATACCAGCTGAAATCTGGAAGATGAGTGAGCCGACTGTGACCAAGGTGTTTGTCACCGATCAGCCCGCCACTCGGATTTCGTTGGATCCGATGCTCGAAACAGCAGATGTGGACATGTCAGACAATTACTGGCCTGCGCTCCCCGAGCCAACGCGCTTTGAAATATTTCAGCAAGAAGAGAGAAGCCGTTGGGGAGCTACCCGCAATGAAAACCCAATGCAGCGCTCTATTCGATCTTCAGAACTGGAGGATTCAGAGGAATAAATCAGAGCATCCCTTCCAGAAGGAGCAATCCAATGCTCAATGCTCCCAATGATAACCCCAAAAGGTTGCTTCGGTTCAGTTCCTCGCGGAAAACAATCACAGCAAATAAGGAGCTCGCAAGGACAACACCCAGATTTGTGATGGGCATGATGGCACTGCGATCCAAGGTCAATTTGTCGTAGGCTTCGAGAAGAAAATACAAGGACCCAAAATTGACGATGCCCAAGCAAACGCCTCCGATGATGGTAGCTTTGAGTGAACTAGGGCCTGCAGAGTCCTTTTTCGATCTGTTCAGCATAAGCCATACCAGACCAATGAAAAAGGCGATGGTAAAGGGAATGGTGGCGAAGAGATAGCGAAACTCGAGGCGCGTCATATGTTCCGGGCCGGAAAACCATCCGAACATCAGGTCAATGATTCCTCCACCGGTGAATATGATCAGTGGAATAGCCCAAGAACGTTTGATGCCTGGAGCCTCTTGTTTCCACGATGAGAGAACAACTGCAGGAATCGCAATCGCAATGGCAGCCATTTTAAGCAGCGCGGGTTCATCATTGTCGTCGAATATCAGAAATACAGCAACGGGAATGACCATGCTGAGCTTAGCGGCGATTGAAGTAACGGTCACGCCCAAGGTTTGGGTGCTCTTTGCAATTAAGTGAAATAAATAGATAAACAAGGCTCCAACAACAATGGCTGTGGTCAGCCAAGCCGATCCCCACGCATCTTGAAAGGTTGTAAACCCGCCCGCTAGGAACCAACCCAATGATGCGGCAACCAAGTAATTGATGACGATGGCCTGCAAGGTGTGCGCGCCCCATTCCTTGAATACGCGAAAGAGTAAAAATATACTGGAAGACGTTGCTATGCTGAGGAAGAGATAAATCACGGGCGCGAATGTAGGAGGTACAGTGGTTTATTGGTTCCCTTCGATTTACAATCGAAGGTGATCGATGGAGAAACGGGGATGAATGCATTGTTGCCATTCATCGTTGCCAGCAAATCCATGGTTGGGTCCGAATGGAGGCTGTGTCAATTCTTCGGGGAGTGTTGGAGAGGCAAGTCCTTTCCCAAGAATTGAAGGGTTTTTCCATCGCTTGATTTCATCCCAAACATCCTCATCTAAAAAGGATTGCAAGGTAAAGGCACCACCTTCAATCAAAATGCTGTCCAATTGATGGTGCGTATTCAAACGTTCCAACAATGCCGTCAATCCTTCTTTCGGATGCCAGTTCCAAGAAGATAGAGGGGGTGATCCAATTTCATGCGTGGAGGAGATATGAATTGCGGGCTCTTGCCCATCGGAAGAAGAGAACAATGGATGGTTGGTAGGAACCCGTCGATTCGGGTCGAGAATGAAGCGCAATGGATTTCTCCCATCCACGTGCCTAACATTCAGTTGGGGTTCATCAATTAAGGCGGTATTGGCTCCCACCAGGATGCCCATTTCTGAAGCTCGCCATCTGTGCGTCACGAGTCTGGCTTCTTGACCGGTTATGGCTCTTCCCCCTGATTTTGGGATTCGGTCTTCCGCTTTCCGAGGGTCCATAAACCCATCCATTGATTCGGCCCATTTCAGGACGACCCATGGCCGTTTGTATTTCAAGGTGTGAAAAAAGCGACGGTTTTGCCAAGTGGCCTCATCACTCAGGCAACCTACATCAACTTGGATTCCCTGTTCCCGCATCTGATGGATCCCTTGGCCATCAACCGATGGGTTGGGGTCTTCTACGGCTATGACGACACGTGCGGGTTTGATTTGACATATGAGATCTGCACACGGCGGCGTCTTACCGTGATGGCTGCATGGCTCCAACGTTACATACCATGTGCTTTTCGATAGCAGATGCTGTTTTAAGGGGTCAATGCTCTCGAAGGCTTCGACTTCGGCATGGCGATCACCGAATGAGCGATGCCAACCGCTGCCAATGATTTCATTCTGAGGCGAAACAATGACACAGCCTACTTGTGGGTTTGGCCTAACGAAGAGGGAACCGCGAGCAGCGAGCTCAAGGGCCCGCTTCATGTATCGCAGGTCATGAGGCGACCAGGGGGTCATCAGGTTCTGGCTTGAAGGGTGTTCTTGAGCAACATCGCGATGGTCATCGGACCCACCCCTCCAGGAACAGGCGTAATGGCCGAAGCCGATTCTACTACCGCGTCAAAGTCCACATCACCGGTAAGTCGGAATCCCGATTTTTTGGTGCTGTCCTCGATGCGGTTGATTCCCACATCAATCACAACTGCTCCAGGCTTGATCATATCAGAAGTCACAAAGTGAGGCTTTCCAATGGCAGCAATCAAAATATCGGCGGTTCGAGTAATCTCGGCTAGATTTTGGGTGCGGCTGTGGCAAATAGTGACGGTGCAATTTCCCGGGCTAGCATTGCGACTTAACAGCAAAGCCATCGGAGTTCCCACGATGGAGCTTCGTCCCAAGATGACAGCATGCTTGCCAGCAGTTTCGATAGCATATCGATCGAGCATCTCTAGGATTCCAGCTGGAGTGGCTGGGAGATAGCTCGGAATGCCAAGGCTCAATTTCCCCGCATTGATTGGGTGGAAACCGTCAACATCTTTTTCGGGGGCGACAGCTTCGAGCACAGCCTGAGCATCGATGTGGTCGGGCAGTGGGAGTTGGACAATGAAACCGTCAATTGCTTGATCGTCATTGAGGGCTTGCACTTCGTCAATGAGTTCATCTTGTCGGATATTCTCGGGTAATTCGATGAGCGAACTGTCAAACCCCACGAATTCACAGGCCTTGATTTTGTGTCCTACGTAAGATCGACTTGCGGGATTGTCGCCTACAATAACTGCGGCGAGGTGTGGACGCTTCTGACCGGAAGCCATGCGGATAGCGACGATCTCTTTGATTTCCTCCTGGATCGCTTTAGAAGTTGCCTTGCCATCAAGTATCATCATCGAGGGGATTTGGGTTGTCCAAAGTTGGAGAGTCCAGCCATGCGGCTTCGCTTGCCGCCTTGCCCTTTTGTCATTTGGTGCATCATCTTTTTCATATCTTGAAATTGCTTCAACAAGCGATTGACATCGGTCATCTCCATCCCTGACCCAACGGCTATCCTCTCTTTGCGTTTCGAGTCAATGATTTCAGGTTTCGCTCGTTCACCGGGCGTCATGGATTGAATCATGCATTCTACCTTTTTGAAAGTTGAATCGTCCAATTCGATTCCGCGAAGTGCTTTGCCCATCCCGGGGATCATGCCCATAAGATCCTTGAGATTGCCCATCTTTTTGAGCTGTTGAATTTGACTCAAGAAATCTTCGAGATCGAATTTGTTTTTTCGGATTTTGGCCTCGAGTGCTGCCGCTTCCTTTTCTGAAATGACTTGCTGGGCCTTTTCTACTAGAGAAACAACGTCCCCCATCCCTAAGATGCGCTCCGCCATCCGATTGGGATGAAACACATCGAGGGCATCCATTTTTTCTCCCACCCCGACAAACTTGATGGGCTTGCCGACGACTGAATGAATGGCCAATGCAGCACCGCCACGTGTGTCCCCGTCCAATTTCGTCAGAATGACCCCCGTGAAGTCCAAGGCCTCGTTGAACGCTTTGGCAGTCTTGACCGCATCTTGCCCGGTCATAGCATCAACTGTGAAGAGAATTTCCTGTGGCTGCACCGCGTCACGAACAGCCGAAATCTCTTGCATCATAACGTCATCGATGGCCAATCGCCCTGCGGTATCAATGATGACAGCACCGAAGCCATTGGATTTGGCATGCTCTAATGCACGCGTGGCAATGCCGGGAGCATCTTTTACTTCAGGTTCGGCATAGACCTCAATCCCAATGGATTCACCCAAAATCTGAAGTTGGTTGATCGCGGCGGGACGGTGGACATCGCAAGCGACTAAAAGCGTTTTTTTGCCATGTGAATTCTTCAATAACGCTCCGATTTTGCCGGAATGTGTCGTTTTTCCCGCTCCTTGGAGGCCAGCCATGAGGATTATAAAGGGCTTTCCTTTTGGCTTTAGCTCAGCTGCTGCCGACCCCATCAATTCGGTGAGTTCTTGGTGCGTGATTTTGATTAGAAGCTGTCCCGGTTTGAGAGAAGTAAGAACTTTCTGACCGAGTGCCTTTTCTTTCACTCGCTGCGTAAAGTCTTTGGCGGTCTTGTAATCAACATCCGCATCTAGCAATGCTTTCCGGACTTCTTTCAGCGTTTCGCTAACATTGACTTCAGTGATTTGCCCGTGCCCTTTCAACAATTGAAATGCACTATCAAATCGCTCTTGCAGGTTTTCAAACATAGAATCGAATTAAGCTTCAAATTTACAACCAATCATGTCTTGGTTGATGGCAATTATCGTTTCGTTGAAAGGCCTTATTTAATCGATTGAAATAAAATTCCTTTCGATGTGCTTGCTTCTAAGCACGA
>JAPKCA010000171.1 GCA_028823145.1 Flavobacteriales bacterium | reverse complement strand
CATCCTCTGGCATGACATACGGATACTTTTCCAAATCTTCATCCGAGAAGTCGAGTCCAATATCATCGCGCATGTACTGCATGCTTTCCATATCGGCCTTCTTCTTTTGATGCGTGGTGTTTCGACCTGCAAAAGCAGGTCCAAGGCCGTATCCTTTGATGGTCCGTATGAGGACAACGCTTGGCTGGCCTTTGTGAGCGGTCGCTTGAGCATAGGCTGCATGGAGTTTGATGAAATCATGCCCACCAACATCGGCGCACAAATCGACCAAACCCTCATCACTCAAATGAGCGACTAAAGCAGCGAGGCCTTCGGAGTTGAACAAATCCTTGCGGATTGTAGCGCCGTCTGCAGTCATGATGCGTTGTTCATCACCATCGACCAATTGGTCAAGACGTGCAGCGATTAAGCCGGCAGAATCCCGAGCAAACAAAGCGTCCCAACTGCTTCCCCACAGTACTTTGATGACATTCCAACCGGCGCCACGGAAGCGTCCTTCTAATTCTTGAACAATTTTTGAATTTCCACGAACAGGACCATCGAGGCGTTGTAGATTACAGTTCATGGTCATGACAATGTTGTCAAGACCTTCACGACCTGCAAGAGAGAGTTGAGAGAGAGATTCGGGTTCATCAGATTCGCCATCACCCATAGTATACCAGACACGAGAGTTTGCAGTTGAAACCAAACCACGCCCTTCGAGATAGCGGTTGAAACGGGCTTGATGAATGGCCGTCATAGCGCCAAGGCCCATACTTACGGATGGAAATTCCCAGAAATCAGGCATTAAGCGTGGATGTGGATATGAAGATAATCCTTTACCGCCCGTTTCTTGACGGAATGCTTCTATTTGCTCATGGGTCAATCGACCTTCAAGCCAAGCTCGGGCGTAGACTCCTGGGGATGCGTGTCCTTGCCAGTAGAGGTGGTCGCCTTGCCCTGCACCGTCTTTGCCGCGGAAAAAGTGATTGAAACACACTTCCCATGCATGGGAAGTCGATGCATAGGTCGAGATGTGACCGCCAATGCCTTCGAAGAAGGTGTTGCCACGAGTAACTATCATCATGGCATTCCATCGGAGAACCCCGTGAAGGCGTTGTTCCTTTTCCAAATCGCCAGGGTAATGGCCTTGGCTATCGGGGTGAATGGTGTTGAGATAAGGCGTATTGACGACATCGATTTCAACGCCAGCATGGCGAGCAGCATCAACAGTTGACAGTAAGAGGCGACGGGCTTCTTCGTCACCGAGTTGGTCTTGAACAGCAAGAATCGAATCGACCCACTCCTGTGTAGCAACAGGGTCTGGGTCCGGTAAAGTTCCTCGAACACCGAAGCCCATGTCTTACTCCTCCTTGACCTCCCCTCCAACCGTGGGGTTTTCAACCCCTCGCTTGAAATTGCGACTGAATTTTTGTTGAGTTCTACCTTTTTGCTTCGAATCTGATTGATTCGGCGCTCTATGCAACGATTTTTGTGACCTTCTTTCATGTTTTTTTGGGGCAAGCAATAAAAGCCGATTACTCAGCGAGCAGGTTATGTCCGTCGAGGCTATGGTTCAAACGATGATTGATGATTTAACTGCCGCTCTTGCTGATGCCGTCCGGCATGACAAGGGTAACGCTGCTGCTGGAACTCGTGTCCGCAAGGCTATGCAAGAAGCAAAGTCTGCTGCACAAGCAGTCCGCGCACAAGTCCAAGCTGACAAAAACGCTTGAGGTTAGAAGCGCGTTAATACGCGCCACTCTCCTCCACCGTTGAGAAGATTCACTTCTCCACTTGATTTAACAATCCACCCATCGGGTGTTAATGTTACATCTGGTGAAACAACGAGTGTTGTCACTTGCGATAAAGTGGAGTCCAAATCCGACTCCCAGGTTGAATCTACGGATCTCCAATGACCGGTAATCCCCTTTTCCTCCGCATCGAGTGGAGCATAGAACGTATACAACCAGTGCATACCAAGTGTGTCTTCTGAGACATACAAAAAGTGCTCTCCATTGTTAAGTTCCATTTCACTTGCTGCTTCATCAGTCCACATAGTTTGTCCGTGAAGGGCTGCAAGCAACGAAAGTGGCAGAAGCAAAAGAACAGTCAATCCTACAACCTTGGCTTTCGAGAGAGGGGTGTCGTATGTTGGCACTTCAATATGAAGCCGCAGTTGTTGAAGCAACAACACAAGGGGTATGAACAGTATTGTGGCATATCGTCCATTATTGCCCATCGTCCAAATCACACCTGGCCAATTGGCATTCCAAATACTCGCTTCATAGGTCCAAAGAGCTGCGACATAGAACACAAGCGCGGTCATAATTCCTGCAATATATCCAACCATCATGGC
>JAPKCA010000170.1 GCA_028823145.1 Flavobacteriales bacterium | reverse complement strand
ATACCCAACAGCGCTGCTCCCGCAATCTTAAGGCGGATTTATGCGTTGTTGAATCGGGAAGAGCGTCGATTTGGATGGTTGTTACTGGCGGCAGTGCTTGTCAACAGCTTGGTTGATTTATTGGGACTGGCAGTGGTCGTCCCGGTTATTGGACTGGTCATCAATCCCAACCTTATCGCGGAACACGCATTGCTATCCCAAGCTTACGCCACGGCCACGGATTGGGGAATTGCCGATGAACGCGGTTTTTTGGTGGCACTCTGCATTTTCCTCGTGGGCGCTTTTCTGTTCAAGACCGTGTTTGGATTGGTGGTCAATCACGTGCAAACACGGTTTGGCTTTCGGGTGGCGCATCGGATGAGCGGCGATTTGTGGATGCACCATTTTTCTACCTCGTTGGAAAAAATGCGGTCCAAGGAATCGGGACGCGTGCTCGAAGAAATCAACGGCTGGCCCATCCTTTTTGCCCGGGTGTTCATCACAGGTGGACAGCTGTATTTCAACGAATGGGTCGTCATCGCATTGCTTGCCGTCGGCTTGACCGCTTACGACCCCATCGTTTTCATCGGTGTCGCCAGTGTGATTGTGACCGGCGGATTGATCATCCGTTGGGGAACCAAACGACGCCTTCAGCGCAACAGCCAGACCATTCGCACGTTGGCGCCTCGATCGACCACCTTGGTCAGCAATGCCGTACAGGGCTTCCTCGAGCTGATCACGTTCCGCGCCGTTCGGAATGTCCAGCAAACGTTTTTACAAAACACCCACCGGCTTTACCGGGTGCACAGCAACCAGATGGTGCTCGGTATTGCTCCAGCTCGACTGTATGAATTCCTTGCGGTCACTGCGTTGTGCGGAATGATCGTCTTTAGTCTGTATTCTGGTCAACAGGAGACCGCCTTTTTTGAGATGCTTTCATTGATGGCGCTCAGTGCGTACCGCGTAATGCCATCCATGGCGCGGATCAACGCCCGCATGATTGCCATGCGCGGCCAACTCCACTTGCTCGAAGCGATGGAGTCTGGCACGGGCGGCTCCTACCCGCTTGTCGAATCGAGTGAATCACTCGGGACCGGACCCATTGGCATTTCAGTGCGCAATTTGACGTTGGCCTATTCGGATGGCGAGCCGGTATTGACAGGACTTTCTGCCGAATTTAAGCCGGGACAAATCCATGCCATCACCGGACCTTCTGGATCCGGAAAAAGCACGTTGGTCAGTGCGTTGCTAGGATTGCACCCGGCATCTGCTGGGGAGATTCGGGTGGGCTCTGAAGGACGCATTCTCGGCCGTGATTTATCGGTTCAGGATTGGCTGGGGTCAGTGGCATACTTGTCGCAGCAACCTTTCTTGTTTCGGGGTACGGTTCGTGAGAATTTGACGCTCGGTGATGCCAAGGCTTCATTGGATGTCCCGCTCGCTGTCGGGCTGATTGATCGACTGGGTCTGAAGGAAACGTTGGGAGCTGCGCCGTTGGAGTTCGAGCTCAACGAGGGCGGATCGAATCTCAGCGGGGGACAGCAACAACGTTTGGCGCTGATCCGGGCTTTGTTGTTGAGTCGGCCTGTACTGATCCTAGATGAGGCGACGAGTGGATTGGATGGGGCCATGCGGGACGTGGTGATGGAGGTCTTGGAGGAAGAGGCAAAGCGGGGAGTTGCGATTTTGATGGTGACGCATGATGCTCACCTCATGGGCACGGTTGCTCAAACCGAACTACCCCTATCCCTTGGAAAAAACAGTCATTCATAGCATGAAGGCCAAACAAACATCTCCTCCCAAGTTTAGTGTTCTGGGCATTTTGAAGCGCGTTTGGTTGCTCATGACGCCGCAGGAGCACCGACGTGCCGGATTCGTTTTTATCGGTATATTCATCAATAGTTTCGTGGATATACTGGGGTTAGCGGCGGTCGTTCCGGTGATTGGACTGGTCATTGAACCGGGTCTCATTCACAGCAATGACTATTTGGCCCGTGCGTTTGAAATGACCAGCAGCATCGGAATTGATACCGAGCGCAAATTCCTGATGTTCGCTTCGATCGGATTGGTCGCGGCTTTTTTATTTAAGGCCGTGGTCAATCTCGGATTGAACCTCATTCAAACACGCTTCTCCTTTGCCATCGGCCACCGAATTTCCGGGCTGATGTGGCAGTATCACTTCTCCCAAAGTTTGGAGCGGATGCGTTCCACCGAATCAGGGAGGGTACTTGCAGAAATCAATGTCTGGCCCTTGAATTTAGCCAATACATTCATCGTTGGGAACATGCGCTTCCTCAATGAGCTCTTCGTGATTGTGCTGATTGCCGTGGGACTGATTGCCTACAATCCCATCGTTTTATTCAGTGTCGCCGGCCTCATTGC
>JAPKCA010000063.1 GCA_028823145.1 Flavobacteriales bacterium | reverse complement strand
AGCTTACACCAGCGTCAGGGATTCCAAATCATGCTGAACCTGTGCCACGGAACCGATGATCAAAAGGCCATGGCGCAAGATTCGTTGAACCGTTGGTGGTGGCCGTCTTTGATGATGTTTGGTCCCAATGATGAATCGTCCACGCACAATGAGCAGTCCATGCGTTGGAAAATCAAACGATTCAGCAACGACGAATTGCGTCAACGTTTCGTGGACATGACGGTGCCTCAAGCTGAATTGTTGGGATTGACGATTCCGGATGCTGATCTCCAATGGAACGAAAAATCAGGACATTATGATTTTGGAGCGATCGACTGGACCGAATTTTTCGATGTCATTGCTGGAAACGGCCCATGCAACAAGGAGCGCCTGGAAGCGAGGAACAAAGCCCACAATGATGGGGCATGGGTTCGGGAGGCTGCTGTCGTCCATGCACAGAAAGTAAAAGAACGCCACTCCAATCAAACCAACGCCGCATGAATCAATCATCATCCGACTGGCCCCTTTGGGAAGTTTTCGTGAGGAGCAGACAAGGTCTGAGCCACAAGCATGTGGGGAGTTTGCACGCTGCAGATGCAGGCATGGCCATTTCAAATGCACGAGATGTCTACACCCGACGCCAAGAAGGTGTGAGCATATGGGTGCTGCCGGCAGATGCCATTTCAGCATCATCACCTGCGGACAAAGACATTCTCTTTGATCCAGCCAATGACAAAGTCTACCGTCATGCCTCTTTTTATGACTTACCCGACGAAGTCAAAAACATGTGACCCGTGACGAAAGACGAACACTTTGAATGGTTGTTATGGTTAGCAGATGACGCACTCATTTTGGCGCAACGTCTCAGTGAATGGTGTGGTCATGCTCCCGTTTTGGAGGAGGATATCGCGCTCTCCAATATCGCCTTGGATTTGATTGGCCAATCCCGTGCATTTTATGCTCACGCTGGACAACTAGAAGGGCTTGGAAGGGACGAAGACCAACTTGCCTTTTTCAGAACGGACCGAGACTTCCGCAATTTGTTGCTTGTGGAACAACCCAATGGAGACTTTGGCGACACCATCGCTCGGCAATTCTTCTTCGACCAGTTCGCTTTGCTTCGTTTTACGCATTTGGCCCAACAATCCTTTGACACGGAAGTAGCCGCGATCGCCACAAAGGCATTGAAAGAGGTGCGTTACCATGCGGCTCATTCGGCAGAATGGATGATTCGACTTGGAGATGGCACGGAAGAAAGCCACCAACGCATTCAAGAAAGTGTCAATCGTTTATGGGAATACACCGGTGAGTGTTTCGAACCTAATTCATTCCAAACTGCCGCTGAAAAGGCAAACGTTCTTCCTCATGCTGAATCAGCTCACAAAGAATGGCTGGCGACTATTACGAGCATTTTGTCCCAAGCGACCCTATCCGTCCCGAACGGCACTTGGATGCAAAAAGGTGGACGCCAGGGAGGGCATTCGGAACATTTGAGTTATATCCTCGCTGAAATGCAGGTGCTTCCTCGTACGTACCCCGATGCCCAATGGTAAACGAAGCCATTCAAGCGATTCGAAAGCGATTGCTAGATGTTATGGATCCCGAACTCCCGTTTTTAAATGTCATGGAAATGGGCATGGTTCGTGAAATATATACCGATGGCGAGGGCATTGTCATTCAGATTACGCCCACTTATTCTGGTTGTCCTGCGACGGATGTCATTGCAGATGATGTGTTGGAAGCTGCCCAAAGCATCCACGAACAATCCCGCATAGAAATCATTCGTTCTCCGGCGTGGACAACCGATTGGATTACCGAAGAAGCCAAAAAGAAAATGGAGCGCAACGGGATTGCCCCTCCAAGTGGACAAAGTGCTGACAAGGCGTATTTGCTGGGAAAAGAGCGTGTCATACCATGTCCGCGTTGCAAAAGTGCCGAGACGCTGCTCGTGAGTGCTTTTGGCTCAACCGCATGCAAAGCCCATTATCAATGCAAGCATTGCATGGAACCCTTTGATCATTTTAAGTGCATTTGATGGACTGTAGATGAAACCTCATAGCCGAGGATTTCGTACATCCACCTATGCGTTTACTCAATCTTACCGGCCCCTATTTATTTCTCCTACCGGAATCCCAGAAAGCTGCCATAAAATCGGCTTACACCAGGCTCGTCATTGCCTTGCACAAAGGCGTACATCCCCTGTTTAAAACTGCCGCTTCAGACTTGTATCACCGCAGTCTTCGCAAAAATCTTAAGCACCGCGACATCTCATTGCAATTGCTGGATCTCGGATCCATTCGGGCCAAGATTCACTTCCTGCTATTTGTACGCACCAAACCTTTGGTGAGATTTACGGAATACCACTACGTGGCGCTTAATGAACTGGACAATCCCCTATTGCAAGAAATCTACCAACGGATAGAAACGATTCGCGCCGTTCGTTTATCCATTTTTCAATTTCAATCGGAGGAGGTTTTTAGAGACCGGCTGCAGGCGATGGATACCACCGAGACGTTTCGTTTACTTGGCCTATTAGCGCAGGTCGCCTTTCCTCGTACGAGGCGCTAAACGTCAATGATTCGGCTTCTGAAATTGCAAGCGATTGAGATCGCTGTAAATTCCTTCAACTCCGATCAAGTCCTCATGTGATCCTTGTTGAACCACTTTTCCGTGATCCAGTACAATGATGCGGTCTGCTTCGCGGATGGTGCTCAACCTATGCGCCACGATCAATGCCGTTCTCCCTTTGGTAATGCGAGCCGTCGCCCGTTGAATCAGCATTTCACTCTCCGAGTCAATGCTTGAAGTTGCTTCGTCCAAGATTAAAATTTCTGGTGCTACCAAATAGGCCCGCATGAAGGCGATGAGTTGCCTTTGTCCCACCGACAACATGGCACCTCGTTCCCGTACATTTTGATTCCAACCCTCGGGAAGCTGTGCTATAAATTCCGTTGCCCCAACGGCCAATGCCGCGGCCTCCAAATCCGATTTGGAATAGGAATCGTTGTGAAGGGTTACGTTGTTCGCCAAGTTGTCCGAAAACAAAAATACATCCTGGAGCACGACCCCAATGTGACGCCGCAACGTCGAAAGAGGAATGTCCCTGACATTGATTCCATCAATGATGATATTCCCCTTTTGGTGATCGTAAAACCGTGTCAATAAGTTGATGATGGTTGATTTACCAGCACCCGTCGCACCAACAAATGCGACCATTTCTCCTGGCGGAATGCGAAAACTCACATCTTCCAATACCCATCGCTCTTCTTCGTAGGCAAACCAAACGCCTTCAAATACAATCTCACCTTTCGGGGACCAATCATCGACTTTCCCTTCGTCAGGAACGGCCTCATCCGTGGCAAGCAATTTGAAGACGCGATCCGAGTTTACGATGCCCATCTGCAAAACATTGAATCGATCCGCCAACTGGCGAATAGGACGATAAAGCATGAAAACGTATAGGATGAACTGAAGTAAAATCCCCAAGGTCAATCGCTCATCTAACACGTCACTCAATCCAAACCATAGCAACAATGCCACACTCGTTGCCGACAACATTTCTACAAGCGGAAAGAACACACTGAAAGCCCATATCGATCGGATATTGGCATCTCGATGCGCTGCGTTGATTTCAGCAAATTTTTTGGCTTCCCGTTTTTCGCGGTTAAAGGATTGCACAATGTGCATACCCGTCACGTGCTCTTGAACAAATTCGTTCATCCTGGACACCTGATTCCGCACATCAACGAAAGCCTTTTTGATCACCTTCTGAAAAATCCTTGTGGCAACCAGTAGAATCGGAATCGGCGCCAATGCCAACAAGGTCAATCTCCAATCAATCCAAAACATGGCTCCAATCACCACAAACAGTGCGAGCAAGTCTCCAATGGCATTCAAGATACCATTGGAAAACACGGCAGCGATGCCATCCACATCGCTCACATGACGTGTCACCAGTGTTCCAACGGGTGTCTTATCAAAATACCGCAGTCGGAATCGGGCAATGTGCGAAAAGAGTTTCGCCCTCAAATCCAAACTAACGGATTGGGCGACCCAATTGGCCATATACGTTACGTGGTACTGAAGAAAAGCCTCAAAAATGAGCAATCCGACGACACTCAAAAAAATGTGCAGGAGCCCCATCTGATCTCCCGCAGGGACAGCCACGTCAATCGCTTGGCGGATCAGTGCTGGACGAATCCAAACCATCCCCGAAAGCACCAGGACCATCACGCCCGTCCAAGCAAATCGAATTCGATAAGGCCTGACTTGCTGCAGGATCTGCGCCAAAATGCGGCGATCAAATATTTTACCAGCAGGATTGGGAGAAGACATGAACCGCGAAGTTAATTCGAACCCCTTTCCACATTTGGTTTATACGACCAAATTGAAGAGGGATAGTTGACCTCATTCAAATACAATCCCTCTGACGGTGCCGATTTACCCGCCGCTGAACGATCAAGCGCCTCGATCACCTGCAACATATCTTCTGGCTCTTTTCTGCCTTGCCCTATTTCCAGAAGCGTTCCGATGACAGCGCGTACCATGTTCCTCAAAAATCGATCGGCTCGAATAACAAATTGCCACTCGTTCTCATTCAATTTTACCATTTCTGCCGATCGGACATCGCACATGGTGGTTCCTTGATCCGAACCCAATTTGCAGAATGATGCAAAGTCTCGTTTACCAACCAAGTAAACACATGCCGCTTGCATTCTATCAAAATCCGTATCCCGATAAATCCGTGTTGACCGTCCTTTCAGAAAAGGGGTCTTTTGAAAGTGCATGCGATAAACGTACCCGCGTTCATTTGCATCAAATCGTGCGTGAGCCTCAGGATGAACCGGAACAATGCGTTTCAAGGCCACATCGGGTGGCAGCATGCCATTCAATTTCCACACAGCATCTTCCCAATCTCGGTATTGCCTTGTTCGCGGGCTGTTTTCTGGCCAATCTGCATGAGCAACAAAGTATGATGCATGGACGCCTGTATCTGTTCTGCCGCATCCCATAACTGGAATAGGCTGAGCCATAAATACCTGCAACTGTTCCTCCAGTACTTGTTGCACTGTCAAACGGTCAGGTTGACGCTGCCAACCATGAAAGTCGGAACCATCGTAGGATAACTCAATGAAGACCCTCGTCATACCCAAATGTTAGCTTCCGACCAATCCCGGTTATGCCCAAGAAGCAATGCGTTCACTTTTGTATTCGCCCGCAAATAACTTCGCCTTCACTTTCGTGAACGTTTCAACGGTATAAGCAACGTCCTCTAAGGTATGAGTCGCCGTAGGAATTAGACGCAACATAATAGTGTCCTTTGGAACAACGGGATACACAACAATCGAGCAAAAGATTCCATAATTCTCCCGCAAATCCAAGGTCAAGTTTGTGGCTTCGCCCAATCCTCCTGCCAAAAACACCGGTGTTACACATGAATTGGTCACGCCGATGTTGAATCCATTTTCTTTAAAACCTGATTGAAGAGCTCGAGCCACACTCCAGAGACGTTCCTTGTGTTCTGGCTGCGTTCGAATCATGTCCAACCGTTTCATGGCACCGATTACAATCGGCATAGGAAGCGCCTTCGCAAACGTTTGCGAACGCATGTTGTACCGCAAGAATTCAATGACATCTTCCTCACCGGCAACAAACGCTCCAATCGAAGCCATGGCCTTGGCGAATGTTCCGAAGTACACATCAATTTGATCTTGCACCCCTTGTGCATCACCCGCTCCTCTGCCTTGTTCACCTATGGTTCCAAAACCATGGGCATCATCCACAAATAACCGGAAACCGTACTCCTCTTTGTATGAACAGATTTCTTTCAATTTCCCTTGATCTCCTGCCATGCCAAAGACTCCTTCAGTCACGACTAAGATTCCGCCACCAGTTCGCTCACAAAGCACCTTCGCCCGATCCAACTGCTTCACAAAGCTGTCCATATCGTTGTGTTGGAACACAAATCGCTTGCCTTGATGCAATCGAACACCATCCACCATGCACGCATGAGACTCGCTGTCATAGACAATCACATCATGGCGGCTTACCAATGCCTCAATGGCTGACTGGCAACCTTGGTATCCATAATTCAGCAGGAATGCATCTTCCTTCTGCATGAAGTCCGCCAGTTGCTCCTCCAGGGCTTCGTGCTGTGAAGTCTGACCGGACATCATCCGAGCTCCCATTGGATACCCCATCCCCCATTCAGCCGCAGCATCAGCATCGACTTTTCGCACTTCAGGGTTGTTCGCCAATCCCAAGTAGTTGTTCACAGACCAAACCAACACATCTTTGCCTCGAAAGGTCATTCGGTTGGAAATGTCGCCCTCCAATTTCGGGAAGGTGAAATACCCATGACTTTCACGTGCATGCTGGCCCAAAGGCCCTCGGTCATTGCGGATGCGTTCAAAAATATCCAAAGGTTTCGGTTTTGATGAATCCGCAAATGTAATCTAGACAGTTCATTTCGAACAACTCAACAGGAACCAAATCATCATTTTCTTTTCACAACTTCGGACGTGAAAGCCAACAAATGCATATCCCTTCCCCATCCGTTGAAATCAGATAGCATCAAGGATTATCTTCGCATCGGAATTGCAACTGTACCACTCTCGACTCATCCATTTTGAACCCAGCTTCGCTTCATTTCTCATCTTGGATTTCTTCTTTTGTTGTGACATTGATGATCGCCGCATCCATTGCTGGATGCAGCGATTACAACAAGGTCCTTAAAAGCACGGATTTGGACTATAAATACCAACGTGCGTTGGGATACCTCGATTCGAATAAATGCTATGCCGCACTTCCTATTCTGGAAGAAGTCGTTTCATTAACGCGGGGCACAGAACAAGCCAAAGACGTCCAATTCTACTATGCAGAGACTCACCGGTGCGTAGGGGATTATTATTTGGCCCGGTATTATTTTAAAATGTTCACCAAGACCTTTCCAAATGACGTCCGGTCTGAGCAAGCTCAATTTGAAGCGGCTATTTGCAGCTATAAACTGAGCCCCAAAGCTGCGTTAGATCAAACAGAGACAACGGCAGCGATTGAAGAGTTCCAGTTATTCATGGATCGCTACCCCGGAAGTGCCTTGCGAGATTCAAGTCAACAACTCATCAACTTCTTACACGACAAACTTGAAGTCAAATCATTTGAGACCGCCTCGTTGTATCACAAGACGGGTCAATACAAGAGCGCCGTCATTGCTTTGAAAAATGCCCTGAAAGAATTTCCAGACTCTCCTTTTCGCGAAGAAATCCAATGGCTCATCCTAGACAGCCACTTTAAATACGCCCAACAGAGCACCGAAAGAAGGAAAATGGAACGATACAACGATACTATTGAGGCTTTCCTTACCTTTGTCGCCCGATTCCCTGAAGGCGAACACATGATTGAGGCACAACGGACCTATGATCAGTGTACAAGTGCAGTGGAAAGTCTACAGTCGAACCAAACTTTTGAATGAACATGAATTTCAAATCCATCAAGGCTGAAAAGAGCACGCTAACCCGCGACAACCACGACTTGGAAGTCAGCGGCACTGGTAATTTGTTCGAGACGATTGTGGTTTTAAGTAGCCGCAGCAATCAATTGGCCATTGAGATGAAGGAAGAGCTCAACAGTAAATTGGAAGAGTTTATTACTCCAACAGATTCACTGGAAGAAGTCTTTGAAAATCGTGAGCAGATTGAGATCTCGAAATTTTACGAGCGTCTTCCTAAGCCACACAGCATCGCGATGGCTGAACTCGGTCAGGATTTGCTGGAATTCAATCCGGAAACGGAATCGACAGAATTGACTGAACCTGAGGAAGTCACAGACTGATTAGGCTGGGGCGAACACCCCATCCAAAATGCTTCATAACAAGCGCATACTTCTCGGTATTACTGGCAGCATTGCGGCCTACAAAGCTGCCCTTCTTGCTCGGGAACTCCAACGTCGGGGTGCTGAAGTACGTGTCGTTATGACCCCTGCGGCCACTGAATTCATCACACCACTTACCCTTGCGACACTTACAGGACATCCTGTTTCAAGTGATTTTACAGAAAATAAGGACAGTGGCGAATGGACCAACCACGTTGAATTGGGGCTTTGGGGAGATGTGTTTTTGATTGCTCCCGCCACAGCGCAAACACTCAGTGCCTTCGTTGCAGGATCGTGTGATAATTTTTTGCAGGCGGTGCATCTCAGTAGCCGCTGCCCAGTGGTTGTGGCTCCCGCAATGGATTTGGACATGTTCAGTCATCCGGCCACGCAATCCAATTTGAATGACCTTCGATCCCGGAAAGTGGGAATCATCGAGCCAGACAATGGACCGTTGGCTTCAGGACTGGAGGGAAAAGGACGCATGGCTGAACCAGCATTCATTGCCGATTGGCTTGATCACTGGTTTACCGAGCGAGCGCCTCTCAAGGGAAAGAAAGTCATCCTCACTGCTGGACCGACCCACGAGCCCATCGATGCTGTGCGGTTTATTGGCAACCACAGCACCGGTAAAATGGGATACGCCTTAGCAGTGGCGTTGGTGGAAGCTGGCGCCGAAGTGCATTTGATTAGTGGTCCAGTGCAATTACCTCCGCCTCCAGGCGTTACTTCACATGTGAAGGTTCAAACAGCTGAACAAATGTTGGATGCCGCCATGATGGATTTTCATTCATTTGACATTGCCATTGCCACCGCGGCTGTCGCAGATGCACGGCCCGCCAATCAGTCAAAGGAAAAACTTCATCGCGATGAATTGCCCGATGCAATTCAAATGGAATCAACGCCTGATATTTTGGCAACGTGGGGCAGCCTAAGGCAACCGCATCAAACAATCGTAGGCTTTGCTCTCGAATCAGACGATGGGATAGCCAGTGCGATGTCAAAATTGAATCGCAAAAACCTTGATTTCATTGTTCTCAATTCCATGGCTCACCCGGGTGCTGGATTTGGAACTGACACCAATCAAATCACCATTTTCGGAAAGGACGGAAATTCGCATAAATTTGACCTGAAGTCTAAGGCTGATGTGGCTCAAGACATCGTCGCACATCTATTGAAGCACCTGTATCCATGAGCCGTTTTCTTGTTTCTTCCTTTCGGATTTTTTGCTCGAGTCTGGCGCTGTTGCTAGGCACATTGGGATGCTTCGCGCAAGAATTAAACTGCCGTGTCCAGGTCATTGCACCTCAAATTTCCAATGTTGAAGGATCCATTTTTGAATCCTTGGAGGAATCGATCCAAGAGTTCATGAATGGTCGACGTTGGACCAATGAGGACTTCACTTTCGAAGAGCGCATCGAGTGCAACATGCAAATCACCCTATCGAAAGCTCCCTCGGCCACATCGTTCGAGGGAAGCATTCAAGTTCAAAGTTGCCGACCCGTCTTCAACAGTGACTACAACACCCCGATGCTTCTGGTAAACGACGGTGAATTTGAAATCATTTGGGATGGAAGCTCCACCATTCAGTTCAGTCCCGATCAATTCCGCGACAACCTTTCAAGCGTCTTGGCATACTACGCTTACATGGTGATTGGAATGGACTACGACAGCATGGGGTTGGAAGGAGGAACCCCTTATTACCTCAAAGCTCAAACCATTGTTGCCAACGCGCAGAATTCAGGACCATCGGGTTGGAAAGCCAGTCAGGGACAACAAAACCGCTATTGGTTGGTTGAAAACATGCTCGCACAAACTTTCCGTCCGGTCCGGAATTGCTTGTACTATTATCATCGCATGGGATTGGATCGCTTATTCGATGATGTTGAACGGGGTCGACTCACCATGGCGGATGCATTGATTGAAATGCGCCAAACCCACAGAATTCGGCCCTCCTCTTACAATTTGCAGTTGTTTTTTCTCGCCAAGTCCGATGAAATTCTCAAGGTCTTTGGGCCGGCACCTAATGCAGAAAAAACGAGGCTTCTCCCCGTTTTGAAGCAAATGGATCCAGGAAACATTTCCAAGTACGACAGCATTCTCGGCTGATATGCTCACGAAACTGAGCATCGAAAATTTCGCACTGATTGAACAGTTGGAAATTGAATGGAAATCTGGCCTCACCACGCTGACGGGTGAAACCGGTTCCGGCAAGTCCATTGTACTCGGTTCCCTCGGTTTGGTATTGGGCGGACGCTCAGACTCCTCAATCGTGCGTACGGGATGCACTAAGTGTACCGTGGAAGCCACCTTCACGACAAATGCCACGTGTGAAATGTGGTTGCTCGAAAACGAATTGGAGGTTTGGCCTGAGCTCATCTTACGACGAGAAGTCAGCAATCAAGGACGTTCACGTGCTTTTGTGAACGATACGCCCGTGAGTGCGACCTCTTTGAAAGAAATCGGCGAGTCATTGGTAGATCTTCACGGACAAGACAGCACGAAACTCCTATTGAAAAGGGAGAATCAACTAACCTGGCTGGATGCGATAGGAAAACACACTCCCCTGCTTGAAGCGTACCATTTGGCTTTTCATGCCTTCGAACGAGCAAAGAATACGTTTCAACAAATCGAAGCGGAACGAGCCAAACCTCAAACAGACCGAGCTTACCTCATGTATCAGCTCAACGAGTTGGAGCAATTGGCGGTGTCACAAAGGGACTGGCCTGGATTGCAAAAGGAATTGAACGAGCTGGAAAACAGTGCGACCATCCAAGAACAGTTGAACGTGGCTTGGAAAGCCTTGGAAAATGAACGAGAAGAGGGGTCCATGCTCGACAAACTTCATCTGGCTCAAAAATCCATTGCTCTAGCATCGGAGCACAAGGGGTCTCTTCAATCTCTTTTGACCCGGTTAACAGAGCTCCAGCTTGAACTCAAAGACCTCATCACCGCATTGGAGTCGGAAGCCGAATCGGTCGAAAAGAACCCCCATCGGCTGGCGGAGCTGAGCACCCTGTTGGACGAATTTCAGCGCATTCTTCTCAAGCACGGGTTGGCTGATGCGAAAGAATTGATCCAATTCGAAATCGACCTTCAGCTGCAACTGGACCTTCTCGGAGGCATGGAAGAACGGTATGAGCAAGCTCGAAAGAATTTTGCGCTGGCACGAGAATCGGTCCTCTCATGTGGTCGTTCCCTCATGGAATCTCGAAAGTCCGCTGCAGCTATTCTTCAGGTGGATGTCCTGCAATTACTGGCTCCTCTGAAAATGCCGAATGCACGATTGGAGTTTTTGCTCGAAGAGTCTGGCGAACCTGACACGTGGGGCTTGGAGCAGGTCCAACTCTTGTTTTCAGCCAATCCTGGAGCCGATTTGGCTCCTTTGGCTCAGGTGGCCTCAGGAGGTGAGAAAAGTCGGCTGATGCTCGCTTTTAAGGCCGCTCAAGCTACGATCACAGGTCTCCCAACGATTGTACTGGATGAGATTGACACCGGAGTAAGCGGGGACATTGCAGAGCGCATGGGATTTATGATGAAGGACATGGCCCAGTCTCAACAGGTCATTGCGGTGACTCACCTACCACAGGTAGCCGCCCATGCCGAACAGCACTTGCGTGTCTCGAAGGAAATATCCAATGAAACGACGCGAACACAGGTCACGAACTTGGTCGGAACAGACCGCATTTCAGAAATTGCCTCTTTGCTCAGCGGAGAAGTCATCACCGATGCCGCACGCGAGAATGCCAAATCCCTGCTGGGATTGTCCTAAGGAAACCCAGATCCGCTTCGGACCTCAACGAACAAAAAGAAAGCCCCGTTATCATTGCGATAGCGGGGCTTTTTTGATTTTGTGTGTATATCAGCGTGATGACTCCATCTAAAGAGAATTTAACCTAAATGAAGAAACCGGTACGGCCCATTGTAGAGAAAAGAAT
>JAPKCA010000062.1 GCA_028823145.1 Flavobacteriales bacterium | reverse complement strand
CTCGGATTTCCCCAGCCGCTCGGCCCACAGTGGAATCAACGAACAGTGGGCTGAACCTGTGACCGGATCTTCAAGAATGGTGGCTTGCGGAGTGAAATACCGGGAAACGAAGTCGCAATCCACTCCGGGTGCCGTGACGATGACGCCTCCGTGGCCGAGGTTGATTTGATCAAACGACTGTCGGTCAATCTCGATGTTTCGGACATCCTCTTCACGGGGATACATCAAAACATAATCGCGCGCTTTCAATACTTCAGTAGGAGCGATATTCAGCGCTTTGGCAATGGCCGATGGGATTTCCGCTGACGTTGGCATCCGCGCTGGCAAGTTGAGCTGGTATTCAGCATCCCGAACGTGTACGGTTAGGTCGCCGCTTGCCGTGGTGAAACGGATTTCATTATGTGGGTAATCGAGGTGTTTTGCAAGGCAATGAGCCGCCGCGAGGGTAGCGTGTCCGCACAAATCCATTTCGATGTCGGGGGTAAACCACCGCAAATGAACGCGGTCTCCCAAGTCCACGACAAAAGCCGTTTCGGGCACCGCATTTTCTCGGGCAATTTTGAGCAAGACTTCGTCCGCTAACCATTCGCTCAAGGGCACCACGCAGGCGGGGCTCCCCCCGAAATTCTCATCGGTGAATGCGTTAATTTGAAACAAGGGAAGTTTCATGGGTTTTGACGATGGTGTGCCTAAACATACGGCCTGCTTTTTCATGTTCTGGGTTTATGACGATGGAGGGGCTGATGAAAAAACAAATTGCATGTGCCACCAGGCATTTGACGACATCACGTTTGTTAATCCCATCTGGTTGCCTGGAGTAGACTCAGAAACCCGTTTGCCCGATGGGAGTGACCGTTGTTATGGCAAGTGGACCGCGCAACATAGGTCGCATCGGGAAAGGAGGAATGTGTGCGGTTCAAATTCAGGCTATTCAAATTTTTGATGCTCCTGTTTTTGGGTTTGTTAGATGCATTTGTTCAACCTACATTTGCAGCCGTATGGAATGTGGTAGCACGTTCCATCTTGTCTTTATAGCTTACTCACCAACCTGATACACATGAAGAAGTTGTTTGCCCTCCTCGCACTTGCAGGGCTGATTCTCGCAAATGTTCCAAACGTGGCCTATGCCCAAGAGGCTGCCACAGAGCTCGCTACTGACACAAGTGTCATGGCAGCGGAAATGGACTCTACGATGGCCGAAGAAGTCTTGATGGATTCCACGGCAGTTGTCGAAGAAGGAACTCCAGAAGTTGCAGCGGAGCCGGTTGAAGAAAGACGTGAGGTATTGAGCTTTCACCAGACGGTCAAGCGTTATTTCATCGAAGGTGGAGCAACGTTTATGGCTTTCGTGTTGATTTGTTTGATTCTAGGTTTGGCCCTGAGCATTGAACGCATCATCTATTTGAACATGGCGACGACGAACAGCGGTAAGCTGGTTGAAGAAATCGAAGAGTCATTGGCCAAAGGAGGGGTGGATGCTGCCAAAGAAGTATGCCGCAACACCCGTGGTCCGGTTGCAACTATTTTCTACCAAGGATTGGATCGTTCATCGGGGAGTTATGAAGAGGTGGCAAAGGCGATTGAGGATTATGGTAGCGTAGAGATGTCCAAGCTCGAGCGGGGCTTGAGCTGGATTTCGTTGTTTATCTCACTGGCCCCAATGTTGGGTTTCATGGGTACGGTCATCGGGATGATTTCTGCTTTCGATAAGATTGCGGAAGCGAATACGATCAACGCATCCATCGTTGCAGGCGGTATTAAAATTGCATTGATTACGACGGTATCAGGTTTGATTGTTGCGATCATTCTGCAGGTTTTCTACAACTACATTTTGTCGAAAATTGACAGCATCGTTTTGGACATGGAGGAATCTTCCATGGACTTGGTAGACTTGATCTACAAGCGTAAACTTCAAAGCAAATAATCTGAGCAATCATGGCAGATAAAGGACTACGTCTAGGCTTGTCCAGCCTCCGGATTGCAATCATTGTAGCGGGCATTTTGCTGAGCTACTTGATTACTTCTCGCAGTGGATCGGACGAGACATTTGTAGAGGGCCAAGAGCGTTACGGCGCTTTGTTGGATGGTCTTTTTTACATCATTTATTTTGTTGGTATCGCTTGTGCAGCTGCATCGCTCATTTTTGAATTGATCTTCTTCGGAACGAACATTAAATCCAAGATGGCCACGTTGATGGGCTTCCTCGCTTTTGTGGTGATTGGCCTATTCAGTTTCTACGTATTGGCCGATGACACGGTGCTCAGCGCATACGAATCGAGTGGAATCACGGTGACGAAAGGTGAAAGCATGTTTGCAGGCGGGGGACTATACTTTGTGTATCTCCTCGGTGGATTGTCTGTATTGACGATCATCGCTGCAGAAATCCGCAGTGCATTGAAATAAGAAAAGGGATGGCTCGCCGAGAATTAACAGAAATCAACGCAGGCTCGATGGCGGACATCGCGTTCCTCCTGCTGATTTTTTGGTTGGTTACGACCACCATTGAGTCAGACGAGGGCATCAAGCGACAACTTCCGCCACCGGTTCCCGCGGACATTGACATTCCACAGGCGAAGGAGCAGAATGTATTCAATGTGAAAGTGAACTTTTTGGACCTCTTATTGGTCGAAGGTGAGCCATTGGATATCGAAGATCTCAAGGACAAAGCGAAGAATTTCTTAATCGCAACGGGCGATGGCATCATGTCACATCCTGTGGGAAGGGAAACAGCTGGTCGCAATCGGGAGGTGGAATTGATTACGGGAGCCAACGGGAAGACGAATGCAGCCTACCCAGAGCGGGAGTGGGTCAGAAAGACTGATGTGCGCCAGCGCATAGCAGAATACGAATCCTTTTTGGCTTCAGCGGACAATGATAACCGGAAGAAGAACTACCAAAAGGTGTTGGACAAGTGGCGGGAAAAGTTGAAGACGATTGAGTTGCTGGGGGGAGATTACAAGCAATTGCCTTCATCGGCCTTGATTTCTATGCAGAATGACAACAACACAACGTACAATACTTACTTGCAGGTGCAGAACGAATTGCAGTCTGCAGTGAATGAATTGCGTGATGAATTGGCTTTGGCGAAGTTTGGCCGCACGTACAAGGAAATGGAAGACTTGTACGACCTGAATTCAAATGATTCGGAATTGTTGAGTAAAATCATTGCGGTGCGTTCAGTTTATCCCCAGCGGATTTCTGAAGCTGAACCACGCGAAGGATCAACCTATTACTGAGATGAGTAAATTCAGGAAAGGAGCAAAAAGAGGCATGGCCACTATTTCGACAGCGTCCCTTCCGGACATTGTCTTCATGTTGCTTTTCTTTTTCATGGTCGCAACGGTATTGCGCACGGAGGATGAGAAGGTTCGGTTGATTCGCCCGGAAGCATCGGAGTTGTACAAGATTGAAAAGAAGCATTTGATTCGCTATATCAACATCGGTATTCCGATGGACAAGCGATATGGAACGGAGCCGATCATGCAGCTCAATGATGCATTCTCTTCTCCAGAGATGATCCAGGATTGGGTGACGACAGAGCGATTGACGCTTGCTGAATCGGAGCAGAGCAAAATGTGGGTTTCCTTGAAGGTTGATAAGGAAACGAAAATGGGCATTGTTACAGATGTCAAGCAAGAATTGCGCAAAGCATCGGCTCTCAAAGTATTGTACTCTGCGTCTAGCAGGGAGCGTACAGGGACCATAGAAGAATAGGTCATCATCTGAGACGCATTCAGATAGCGGCTTGCAAAGTCCTCATGTGTTCAAGCACATGGGGACTTTCCATTTTCCCTAGGTTCGGTTTAAGTGAGCAGTTTCAAAGGGCTGGAGAGGATTTTATCAGCTAAGACATCGCTGAGTTTAAAATAACTCTCTACCGTCCATCCGGCCACATGGGGACTCAGGACCACGCGCTCATGTTGCGTTAGTCGGTTCCATGCGGACGCGTCAGTTCGCAGGCCTTCCAGGCTTCGTTGTTCGTACTCGAGGACATCTAGGGCAGCTCCCAATACGCTCCCTCGATCCATGGCGTCCAAGAGCGCTTCTGTATCGACAATGGGGCCACGTGCGGTATGGATAAGAGTGATGGGCCGACGGAAGCGTTTGAGCCAGTTTGCATCTACCAGACCAGAGGTTTCATTCGTGAGCGGAAGATGCAAGGATACCACATCGGCTTCCTCGTAAATCTGATCCATGCTCCATTCTTCTACTCCTGAAGCGGCTCCGAATCCTGAAACGTATTTGTCATAGGCCACCACCCGGCAATCGAATCCGCTCATTTTCGAAGCGAAAGAACGTCCCATGTGTCCGAAACCGATGATGGCGACCGTCTTTCCTGAAATCTCCATACCACGATGTCCTTCACGATTCCACTCCCCTGAGCGTACGCTTGCGTCCGCAAGACGAAGTTTATGAAAGAGCATAAGCAATTGTCCTGTTGCATGTTCTCCTACGGCTGCTGCGTTGCCTTCCGGAGAGTTGAAAACCAAGATGCCTTTGGATTGTGCAGTCAGGAGATCGATGTTCTCCAACCCAGCACCACTTCGGGCGATAAATTTCAAGGCGGGGAGCACTTCGAGTATTTCTGCGTCAAGGGTCAATCGTGCCCGGACGACAAGGCCAACGCAATCGGCCAAGCCGCCTTCCAAAATGGCTTGACGATTCAAGGTTAATTGTTCCTCACAATTGAATCCAGCGGCCTGCAGGCGCTGCATTAAAATGGGATGAACGGTATCTAGGAAACAAATCCGTGGCATCACAAGAATCCAACAATGACCGTTCCAACAGCAAAATAAATCATGAGGCCAATGATGTCATTTACGGTGGTTATGAAGGGTCCAGTAGCTAAAGCAGGGTCTATTTTATACCGGTTCAGCATCAATGGAACGAAGGTGCCGAAAAGGGCGGCGAAAATGATGACGCATATCAGGGCAATGCTGACGGTCAAGCTCAAAGACAAGCCAAATCCCAAAACCAAACTTGAACCCAGAATCAGTAGCCCACAAATCAACCCATTGATCACTCCAACTCCAAGCTCTTTGTACAGCCGCGAGAGGATATCACTTGTTCCAATATTACTTGACGCGAGCCCTTGCACGACAATCGCTGCGGATTGGACACCGACATTTCCTCCCATGGCCGCAATCAAAGGAATGAATAACGCCATTTCGAGATTCTTTTCAATGTCAAAAGCGCCGATGACATAGGCTCCGCCCATTCCTCCAGCCAACCCAATAAGCAACCAGGGCAATCGTGCTCGGGTTAAGGTCCACACGCTGTCGCGTGACTCAACATCTTCGGAGATTCCACTAGCCAATTGATAATCGCGTTCGGCATCTTCGATGATGACATCCACGGCATCATCAATGGTGATGCGACCAACCAAGCAACCGTTAATGTCGAGCACTGGCAAAGCGACCAAATCGTAACGCTCCATCAATTTGGTCGCTTTCTCGGATGGCTCGTTGGCTTCAATGGTGATGATGTCTTCGACTTCTTGAAGCTCCTGGATTGTGGTTCGCGTGCTTTCTGCACCCAGCAACAAGTGTTTTAAACTCAAACGACCCGTCAAACGATTTTCAGGATCCACCACATAGACGGTATAGACTTGGTCCAATTCATCCGCTTGCCGCCGGATTTCACGGATTGCCCGCGTCACCGTAAAATCAGCTTGGACTTTGACTAGCTCCTTTGCCATTAAGGCACCTGCGGTTCCTTCCTCGTAATTCAGTAAGTCCCGGATGTCTGATGCTTGTTCGTCATCATCCAATAACCGGATGACTTCCTCTGCTTTGGACTCGGACAATTCGGACATCACATCTGCGGCGTCATCTGAATCCAAGTTTTCCAACACCTCTTCCGCAATCTCTCCTGCAGTCATGCCGCTCATCAAATCGGCCCGCATCTCCTCATCGAGGTCAATCAGGACATCCGCTTTGACATCGTTTTCAAGAAGTCGGTAGAGATAGCTTGCGTCTTCGACTTTCAGGTTGTCCAAGACTTCAGCAATGTCAGCAGCATGCAAATCCTCCAGTTTCGCGAGCAATTCGCGATCACGGCCAGCTTCAATCTGGTCGTGTATATCTTGTAAGAAGCCTTTGTTTAAATGCAGCATGGCGGGCTGTTTGGGCTGAAAGCTAACGCAAAGGTAAAGGAAGATGTACAGGTCATCTCAGTTCCCTGCCTGACTTCAGCTCAACTTTTTGCGTTTTCGTGCGAAAAACGACTTGATGAGATCACTGCATTCGGCTTCCAAGACACCACCGTCAATCACAGTTTTGGGATGAAGGAGGCGTTTTTCGGAATGATTTCCCCAACGCTGAAAGCCGCGCTTTTCATCTTCAGCTCCGTAGACAATGCGGCCAATTCGCGTCCAAAAAGCGGCACCTGCACACATGGGGCAAGGTTCCAAGGTGACATACAAGGTGCATTGATCCAGGTGCTTTCCATTCAAAAATTCCGAAGCTGCTGTGAATGCTTGCATTTCCGCATGTGCCGTGAAATCGTTCAGCCGCTCGCACAAGTTGTGCCCTCGAGCGATGATTTGATTGCGTGCCACAATGACGGCCCCGACAGGAACTTCATCTTGTTCAAAGGCATGTTGCGCTTCGGCCAAAGCGAGGCGCATGAAGTGTTCGTCGTTGAGGGGCTGTTCCATAATCCAGTTGTTGAATATACGCCGTGGATTTCATTCTTGCTATGGTGTCACCCAAAGAAGAAGCATCTGAAAGGCTCTTTCGTTGGCCGTCTCACCGTCCAATTCCCCTTGAACTTTCGGAATGTTACCATCTTCTAATTGACTCTGGGAACAGGTTGCAAACCCAAAGGATGCAGCCCAATGTTTTGCCAAATAGGCTTGTTCAGCTTGGCCTGGGGTTGGGACCAACACGGCGATAACGTTTAAAGCAGCCAAATCTAACAAGGACGAATATCCCGATCGACAAACGATTTGTTCCGCGCCTTGGAGTGCTGAGGCCAATTCGTCAGCGCTTGGATTCGGCCATGTGGTAATGGAGCCGTCTACCTGCACCGTTCCGCCAGGTCGACCTGCAATGATCAATCCACCTTGTCCATCGTGTTGCATCCATCGCCTCAAGGCATCCTCCATCAACTGCCGATGAGGTTCGAGACCGCTGACCATGCCGACACGTTTCCAAGGGCCTGGTTTGGCATCCTTCGGAAGGCGACTGAGCACGCCGATTCGTTCAATTGTTGGCATGTGAGACGAACTTCCGAGGCGACCGCTAAATCCAGGATTTACGATACGATCAGGTGTCCACAAAGCATCGAATGGTCGCGCCTGTCGCCGAACAAAAATGCGTGCAAACCTACCGAGCCACCAACCGACCGGTAAATGCCACTGGTGGGATATCAAGATGCTGCTAGCTTGAGAGGAATGAACGCCATAGCAGTTGTCACTGAGGATGTGGGTGATGCCGTGTTGTGCCACAAACGCTTCCGTCCACTTTTGCTCGCGAGATATATTTCGCAAAAACCCAGGTATTTGCCAGGCGATTTTGATGGCATTCCCCCTTTTAGCGTACGAAATGGATTGATTGGGTTTCTCATGGAAAGAAACCTTGGGATGAGCACAATTGCTTTGAAGAAAGGCCAATGCAGTTCCATGGGATGCGACGTGTACGTCCCATCCTTGTTCTGCGGCAAAGGCAATCAGGGGCGCAGTGCGTGTAGCATGTCCCAGCCCCCAATCGAGCAATGCAAACAGTAGCCGAGGAGAAGTGTTGCCCGATGTGGTCATCGCCGCTCAAGTTCCGTAATTTTACGCAATCTATGGGGAAAGGGAAATTGGTAAAATGGCAAGAGCTCGCATCTTTCGATCGGGTGTTTGAGCCGCCACTGCAAAGCGCAGTGGACGGAATGGATTTCGAATGGAAAGGCGCGTGGGGTGAAAGGGTGTTTGGAAACGACCACCCCATTGTGCTGGAACTGGGTTGTGGCAAAGGTGAGTATACCATTGCCCAAGCTAGAAAGGACGTAAGCCGAAATTTCATCGGGGTGGACATCAAGGGCCAAAGGGTGTGGCGTGGAGCCAAAACGGCGAACGAAGAGGAGCTGCTGAATGTGGCGTTTTTGCGAACGCGGATTGAATTCTTGGACCGCTATTTCGGCCCCGATGAAGTCAGTGAAATCTGGTTGACCTTCAGTGATCCCCAGCCCAAAGACGAAAAAGGGACCAAGCGGATTACTTCGTCCGTGTTTATTGAAAAGCGCTACCGGAATTTTCTCAAGCCGGGTAGCTTAATTCACGTAAAGAGCGATAGCCCATTGCTTTATTCTTTGACGAAAGAAGGATATGAGGAAGCGGGGTATGAAATCATATACAGCAGTGATGATGTTTACGGAGAATTGATTCATCGAGTCCCTGACGAACTCCGACAATTGCTTGAAGTCAAGACATTTTACGAGCAGATGTGGCTGGACGAGGGGCGAAAAATACATTACCTCCAAATCCGCATCTGATCCATGAGCACGCATACCAGAGAAGACCCCTTTCGCCGAGATGTGTTGGAGCTCACGCGTGCGATACCATCAGGTCGAGTGACAACCTATGGAGCCATCGCAAGGAGCATTGGCTCGGCGCAGGCTTCCCGACGCGTGGGATGGGTTTTGAATACGAGTTTTGGCATGATGCCTCCTGTGCCTGCGCATCGGGTGGTGAATCGGCAAGGGTTGTTGACTGGGGCGATGCATTTCCCGGATGATTGTCCAATGGACGCTTCGTTGCGGGCTGAGGGTGTGGAAGTAGTCGATGGTAAAGTGTTGGAGTTTGAACGGGTGTTTTGGGACCCGATGGTGGAATGGAATATGGAACATGAAATTTGAACGGGACGAACGTGTTATGCTATGAATAACTTGACGAAAGAATCCGTTTTGGAAGCCCTCCAAAGCGTGGTGGAGCCGGAATTGGGCAAGGACATTGTGACGCTGGGTTTGATTGCCTCGTTAGAGGTTGAAGGCCTTGCTGTGCGCGTTGAGGTGAAAACATCCAATCCAGCGATGCACGCACGGACTCGGATGCAAGAAGCCGTGGAATTCGCATTGGAGCGGAATTTCGGAAAGGAAATCAAGGTCGAGGTGACCATTTCAACCTTGAAAGCAAGTGAGCGTACACCCGAAACCCGCAAGGTGTTGCCCGGCGTGGAGCAAATCATTGCCATCGCCTCTGGCAAAGGGGGCGTTGGGAAAAGTACAGTAGCTTCAAATTTGGCTGTTGGACTGGCTCAGTTGGGCTACAAAGTCGGATTGTGCGATGCCGATATCTATGGGCCGAGTATTCCGACCATGTTTGATGTGACAAACAGCAAGCCGCAATCGGTGGAGATCGGTGAACGCACCTTGATTCAACCAATCGAGCAATACGGCGTGAAAGTGCTATCGATTGGATTTTTTGCAGATCCTGAACAAGCCATCGTTTGGCGAGGCCCAATGGCCAGTCGCGCATTGTCCCAACTATTCACGGATACAAACTGGGGCGATTTGGACTTTATGTTGGTGGATTTGCCCCCGGGTACGGGTGATATTCACTTGTCCTTGGTCGCGGACGTTCCGTTGACCGGGGCGGTCATCGTCAGCACACCGCAAGAAGTCGCTTTGGCTGATGCGCGGAAAGGAGTGGGCATGTTTCGGTTGGAAAGTGTCCATGTTCCCGTTTTGGGAATCATTGAGAACATGGCGTATTTCGTGCCACCTGATATGCCTGAGAAGCGTTACGATATCTTTGGAACGGACGGTGCCAAGCGTTTGTCGGCTTCATTGGAAGTTCCGTTCTTGGGGGAGTTGCCGTTGATGCAAACGATTCGAGAAGCAGGCGATGCCGGCCGGCCGGCCGCATTGCAAGGAGATTCGCCAGCGGCTGCGGCATTCCGCCTCGTCTTGGCTAACTTGCTCAAGGAATTAGGAAAAAAAATAGATTGATGACGCAAACTGGTGCACGAGAAAATTTGGAAGGCCGCGTTCAACGTGCGCTTACCGAATTGCGTCCCTACCTGGAAGCAGATGGAGGTGATATCCAGTTGGTGGAAATCACAGACGAATTGTGCGTTCGGGTCGAATTGCACGGTTCCTGTGTCGATTGCCAAATGATTCACATGACCTTAAAAGGTGGAGTGGAGCATGCCATTCGTCAAGCGGCTCCTGAAGTCACAAAGGTCGAAGCCATCAATTGGCCGATTACTTAGGGGCAAATTCCACTGAACAACAGGTGCGTTCCTTTTGTTGGTTGTGTACTTTCGCGCAGCCGATGGTTCTTGAATGAACCGATGAAGGCGGACTGGAACCATTGCTATGATTCAAACGGACATTCTCATCATTGGAGCAGGCCCATGCGGTTTGTTCACCGTTTTTGAAGCGGGATTGCTCAAATTGCATTGTCATCTGATTGATGCTCTGCCTCAAGCTGGTGGGCAATGCTCAGAGATTTACCCCAAGAAACCGATTTACGATATCCCAGCATATCCTACCATTTTGGCGGGTGAATTGGTCGATAAACTCATGGAGCAAGCTGAGCCTTTCAAGCCAGGATTCACGTTAGGTGAACGGGCAGAAGAAATCGAAAAGGATGAGGAGGGTCAATTCATTTTGACCACCAACCGTGGAACAAAGCACCGAGCTCCCATCATAGCTATTGCAGGAGGTTTGGGCTGTTTTGAGCCCCGAAAGCCGCCGGTTCCAGGATTGGACCAATTCGAGGATCACGGAGTAGAGTACATCATCAAGGATCCAGAATTCTACCGCGGTAAAAAAGTGGTCATCAGCGGAGGAGGTGATTCGGCATTGGATTGGTCGATCTTCTTGGCAGACGGCGTTGCATCGGAGGTGACATTGATTCATCGGCGAAAGGAATTCCGAGGTCATTTGGACAGTGTTCAGAAGGTCATGGATTTGGCGTCGGCGGGAAAAATTCGATTGCTGACTGATTCTGAAGTGGTCGAAGCTCATGGGTCGGGTTCGCTTGACTCTTTGAAGGTCAAGCACAAAGAGGGCAGCCTCCAAACGATCGAGACCGACCACTGGGTTCCGTTGTTCGGCTTGAGCCCTAAGCTTGGTCCCATGGCCGATTGGAAACTCAACATCACAAAGAATGCGGTAGAGGTTGACACCTTTGACTACAGCACCAATATCCCGGGGATTTATGCCATTGGGGATATCAATACCTACCCGGGAAAGCTGAAGCTCATTTTGTGTGGTTTCCATGAAGCAACACTCATGGTGCAGAGTGCATTCAAGCGCATCTACCCCGACAAGAATTTGGTCTTGAAATACACCACAGTCAACGGGATCAACGGATTTTAATTGCAACCGATGGATCACACCATAAACGTCACCGTCATAGACCGTGAAGGTGAGGCGCACACGTTGGAGGCGCCGACCGACATGGGTATGAACATGATGGAACTGTGCAAGAGTGCAGAACTACCTGTAGAAGGGACATGTGGAGGAATGGCCATGTGTGCTAGTTGCCACATGTATGTCGATAGCGATCACGATTTGCCTGCCAAAAGCGATGACGAAGAAGACATGTTGGACGAGGCGTTTTTTGTGGAGGACACCAGCCGACTGGGTTGTCAAATTCACTTGGCAGATGACCTGGATGGATTGGAAGTGCGTCTTGCTCCCGTTGGGAAGTAAAGACTACTCTTCAGAGACTCCGGCAAACCGATTCATGGGCGCTTCAGATTGAGCCCAAGCTTGGACGATTGGAGACCTGCTGATGGCTTGCAAGCTATCCATGTGTCGATCGGCGTGCGCATCTGAACAAATCATTGT
>JAPKCA010000061.1 GCA_028823145.1 Flavobacteriales bacterium | reverse complement strand
GGTTTCCAGCCGCGTTTCCGTTTGACACAGATGGCGATGGTGATCTCGATTTGGTCTTTTCACCCAACACGACTTTGGAAACAGATGACGATGCTTCGGTCCATCATTGGATCAACATCGGTTCATCGGAATCTCCACAATGGGCCTTCGACAGCAACCAATGGCTCCAGGACGGCATGTTGGATTTCGGACGAGGCGCTGCCCCTGTGTTTGCAGATTTTGACAACGACGGAGATTGGGATATCGCAATCTCCAATAAGGAGCGCTATGAAGGCGTTGGACAAACACCAACCGATTTGGCGCTGTTGCGCAACACAGGGTCGTCCGAATTGCCCGAGTTTGACCTAGTAACAACCCAAGCCATTGACTTCCAGATAAATGGTGTTGAAAGCGCTCACCCCACATTTGGAGATTTAGACAATGATGGAGACTTGGATTTGATCGTCGGAGATGAGTTAGGGCGTATTCACCAGTATAATAACACGTCAGGGCCCGGTGAGTGGCCCACATGGGAAATGGAAACCCTGTCGGTGACAGACAACGAGGGAAACCCCATAGATGTTGGGCAATTCGCTACGCCGCAACTCTTGGACTTAAACCAAGATGGCTTCTTGGACATGCTCATCGGTGAAAAAAATGGCACCCTCACACTTTACCTCGGGTGCAGCGATGAATGGGGCCTGACCTGGTGTTTGGTCTCAACCGATGAGTCCGGAGAGAATTGGGCCGGAATTTCCGTCGACAATGCTCTGGGAATAAACGGATATAGCGTACCCGCATTGTATGCTGGTCCCGATGGGTGGCATGTGTTTGTAGCCAACGAATTGGGAGCCGTTCAGTCGTTCGGAAACGTCGACCCTGCCAATCCTTTCGCCGTACTTCCTGGCGTCAACGCCTCACTCGGGAACTTCCACCCTGGGTTGAGAGGAGCCGCTGCCTTCGCCGACCTGAATGCCGACGGAATACCCGAATGGCTTATGGGTATTCAAAATGGTGGATTGCGATGGTTTCAAGGAACCTCAACACATGTTTCGGAATTGGATGGCCCACCAATAGCCTGGTCCGTCCATCCAAATCCCGCCACCGCAAACGGAGAGGTGACCTTGACCAACAACCGATCCTTCCGCCAATCGAAAACGGTTTTCCAGTGGATTACTCTTGACGGCAAATGTGTCGGAGATCCAACCCTAGCCGCTTCATTGCCACAGAAGTTCATCACCCCGGAATCTCCTGGAATCTATGGACTCAAGATTTGGTCTGAAAGAAAAACGGGAACCTCCGCATTGGAAGCTCCCGTTTTGATTCGATTTGTTGTCCTTGATCGATGATGGCCAATCAGTCATCCATTCGATCCAGGACCTCAGCGACGGAACGAACGGCTTTTTCACTTTCCGCAAGCAAGGCTTTTTCTTCCGCATTGAGGTCCAACTCAATGATTTCTTCAATGCCATTCTTACCCAGTTTAACGGGTGCACCGATGTACAAGTTTTCGATGCCGTATTCGCCCGTTAACCAAACACATGCTGGAAAAATTCGTTTCTGATCCCGAACAATAGCCTCAACCATTTGAGCGGCTGCGGCTCCGGGCGCATACCACGCTGATGTGCCTAAAAGGTTGACGATTTCACCTCCGCCTTTTTTCGTGCGCTCCACAATCGCTTCGAGTTTTCCTTCTTCAACCAACTCCGTTACAGGAATCCCTCCCACTGTTGTATACCGAGGAAGCGGAACCATGGTATCTCCATGACCCCCCATCAAGACAGCTTGAATGTCCTTGGGAGAACAGTCGAGTTCTTCTGCGAGAAATGCGCGGTAGCGAGCGGTATCCAAAATACCGGCCATTCCCATGACCCGCTTCGAATCAATACCCGCAGCGAGATAAGCGCAATAGGTCATCACATCCAATGGATTGGAAACAACAATGATGATGGCTTCTGGACTGTGCTCTAGAATTTGGGTAGTGACGCTCTTGACGATACCCGAATTCGTTGCAATCAAGTCATCTCTGCTCATGCCCGGCTTTCGGGGCAGTCCGCTTGTGATGACGACCACATCCGAACCGGCCGTACGTCCATAGTCATTGGTACAACCCACCGTACGCGTATCGTACAAGTTGATGGGAGCGGTTTCCCAGATATCCAATGCTTTTCCTTCTGCAAAACCACCTTTGATATCCAACAATACCACTTCATTGGCTACTTCACGAGTGGCTAACACATTGGCACATGTCGCTCCAACATTTCCAGCGCCTACAACAGTTACTTTCATAATCAACAGAAATTAGATGGATCTTTTCGAGTGCAAAACTACGGCAAGCCAAGCCTCCATTTCTTTCTTCACATACATAAATCGCATTGACCCACGTTCCGTTGTTAGGACCGCACGTTTGAATTGCAATTTCAAGCGATTCCGTTGCCTATTTTCGTACCCATGATGCATTCTACTCTCATGCCATCCAAACGCCTGTGCGGACTCCTATGGATTATGTCTTTCATAGCCCTCCAGCCCGACATGATTCAGGCACAACCGACGCTTACGAATCATCCCGAATTGCCCACTGGGGAGGCCGGGGTGGATTACAATGTGCTGAATAAACACGAACAAAAAGAAGGAGCCTGGATTCGGGTGTGGCCAAATGGAACCCGCTACTACCAAGGCAGTTTTAAGGAGGATATTCCTTTTGGCCTTTTTGTGTACTACTACCAGACTGGCGAGGTCATGTCAGAAATAATCAACACTGAAAATGGCCGAAAGTCCTTTGCCAAACTATTTCGGAAAGATGGCACGTTGCAAGCTGAAGGACTGTACCTCAAAATGCAAATCCAAAACACGTCCGGTGAAGCGGAACGCGAAAAACATGGTGAATGGAAATACTATGACGGAAAAGGGCAATTGCGATTGATTGAGAATTACAAACTCGGCGAACTCGATGGGAAAACACAAACAATTACGGCAAAGGGGAAGGTGATTGAGGAAGGAGATTACATCTTAGGTAATCGGAATGGCACGTGGTCTACATGGGATGAAATTGGCGCCAATTTATCAGAAATCAATTACGAAAATGGCCTCTTTCATGGGGTCTGTCGGGTCAATTATCCCAACGGTGCTCCTCGCTCCATCGGGATGTACCGGGGAGGTGTTGAGGACGGCTATTGGAAGACGTTCATGGAGGATGGAACGCCTGAGAACACACGTCAATACGAAGAGGGTCAGCTGATTCAAGAAATCCATGAAAACGGAACGATTTTGGAGTCATTCCCTGACGGAAAGCCGCGCAAAGAGTACACCGTGGTCAATCAAAAGAAGGAAGGTCCATTCCGAGAATGGCATGATAGCGGGGAATGGACTTTCGTCGAAGACCAAGATGAGATGACTGGAGACACCTTTGTGAGGCGCGTCTTGAAAGGTGAACAAATTCGAATGGAAGGAGAATACATCCATGGATTAATCGATGGTGAGGTATTTCACTTTGACAAAAATGGTCGGATCCAAAAAGTCGAGCGTTACGAGGCTGGAAAACTCATTGAAACGGAAGACCGATGAATGGCCTTCAAGCTTTGAGCTTAGGCGTTTCATTGCTTTTTGGAAGCCTGGCAGTGGCCCAGACAGCTCCAGGTCGGTATTGGGTTCAGTTCGAAGGCAAAGAGATTCAACAATTGCCCGCTGGACATGCGACTCCTTTTCTCCTCAACGAGCCCGAAGCTTTCTTAAGCCACCGAGCAATCGCGAGGAGGCAAAGACAGGGCATTGCTATTCGAACGGATGACATGCCCATCCCCCCCACATACATCCACCAATTGGATGACATGCAGGAACTAGATGTCATCCTCAAAAGCAAATGGTTCAATGCCGTTACGGTGTCCATACGAGACACCACCTTCGACATCCAAAGTTTGATGGATCTCCCTTTTGTTATAGGAATCAAGTCGGTTGAGCAAATCAGTCGACAGCGTTGGAACGCTGAGCCCATCAACGCCTTTCGTGCCAGCCCAATCAACGCACTAGCCGAACCAGGACATTACGGAAAAGGATGGGATCCGCTGACTCAACTAGGAGCTGATTGGCTCCACGGTCTAGGTTTCCGTGGGGAAGGAATGTGGATTGGCGTTTTGGATGCGGGGTTTGAAAATGTCGACAAGTTGCCCATTTTCGAGACAGCTCGTCAACAAGAAAGAATCCACGAGGGCATGGATGCAATGGCATCACAAGGGGGCTTGTATGCCCACCACCGTCATGGGACTTCAGTCCTTGGAACAATGGCCGGCTTTCTCCCAGACTCTTTGATAGGGACAGCTCCAGATGCCCATTATTGGCTCTACCGCACGGAAGATGGGTATAGTGAATTTGTGATCGAAGAGGATTATTGGATAGCAGCAGCAGAGCATGCGGATAGCACAGGAGTGGACCTGATCAATACCTCTTTAGGCTACAGCCTCTTCGACGACTCGACCATGAACCACACAGCACAGGATTTGGATGGGCATACGGCCCGCATTTCCCAAGCCATGACTTGGGCAGCCGAAAAAGGAATTTTATGTGTTACAAGTGCTGGGAATAGCGGCAATTCAGAATGGCACTACATCACCGCCCCTGCTGATGCACATGGAATCCTCAGCGTGGGAGCCGTGAATGGTGCGGGCCAACATGCATCATTCAGCGGATGGGGGCCCTCAGCAGATGGCCGTATCAAGCCAGAGGTCATGGCCTTGGGCGTTCAAGCCGCTTATCCGCATGCCGATTCCACCATCAAACAAGGAAACGGCACCAGCTTTTCTTCACCCATTCTATGTGGCGCGAGTGCTTGTTTATGGCAGGCTTTTCCCGAAAAATCTGCAGCGCAAATCCGAAATGCTATCATCGCATCTGCACATCTTTCAACCCAACCCAACGACAGCTTAGGACATGGAATTCCAGACATGCGAGGGGCATTCGCTTTGTTAGCAAACGCTGGAGCAGCCAACTGGAGTGCATTGGGGCCTGAAAATTCGGACCTATTGCTTTTCCCTAATCCATCCAAGTCGAGCATCATTCGTTGGCAATTTGAAGGTGAGGGAATACCCAATCGATGGATGTTGTGGAATGAACACGGTCAACTCGTGGGTTCCGAATCCATCCCTACATGGCAAACTGCCGATGGCAAACTACAAGGTTGGGCCGTGGCTCCTCGGCATCTCAAGTCAGGGACCTATGTATTCCAATTGCTGGAAAACGAAGCCTCCTTGACCTCGGCACGTTGGATGCTATTGAATCAATAACCGTACTTCTCTTTCCATTGCTCACGCAACTGGTTGCGTATTTGTTCTTCGCGAGGATTCGAACCGGGTTGATACAATGCCTCATGAGCCAATGATTCCGGCATAAAGTCTTGTCCGCTAAAGCCGGTCTCTGCATCATGGTCGTTGGCATACCCTGAGCCATACCCCAGATCCTTCATCAAAGCCGTTGGAGCATTGCGCAAGTGCATGGGAACTGGTAAATCCCCGGTCTGTCGAACAATTTGGGTTGCGCGACCAATGGCTGCATAAGACGCGTTGCTTTTCGCACTTGTCGCCAAATAGACCGCGCATTGCGAGAGGACAATTCGACCTTCTGGCATTCCAATTCTTTCGACCGCTTGAAATGTATTGGTCGCTATCACCAGAGCCGTCGGGTTGGCCATACCAATATCTTCAGAGGCCGAAATAATTAAGCGACGAGCAATAAACTTTGGATCCTCACCGCCTTCGAGCATCCGGGCGAGATAGTAAACCGCGGCATTGGGGTCGCTACCACGGATGCTCTTGATAAAGGCAGAAATCATATCGAAATGCCCTTCTCCCGTTTTGTCATAGGCGATGGGTTGAGTCTGGATGGTTTCCTGAACCAAGGCGTCTGTGATGGCCAATTTCTGCTCTGATGAACCATCAACAATCAACTCCAACACATTCAAAAGCCGGCGGCCATCGCCACTGCTTGCTCGTAGCAGCGCACTCCATTCAACCACCTCGATACTTCGTCCCTTAAACATGGAATCGATTGACATCGCACGACTTACCAATTGCTTCAACTGGTCCTCCGTAAAGCTCTCGAGCACATATGTTTGACATCTACTTCTTAAAGCCGGAATAATCTCAAATGAGGGGTTCTCCGTGGTGGCTCCAATGAGGGTGACAAGCCCCTGCTCAACAGCTCCCAACAAGCTGTCTTGTTGGGATTTTGAAAACCGATGAATCTCGTCAATAAACAGAATGGCGCGTCCGGCAAACATCCCCGAACGTTTCACGCTTTGAATCACTTCTCTCACCTCTTTCACCCCGCTGTTGATCGCTGATAATTGATGAAAAGGACGATTCGATTGCTCTGCAAGGATGCGTGCCAAGGTGGTCTTACCGACACCCGGAGGACCCCACAAGATCATGGAAGGAAGAGCTCCTCCATCCAACGCCCGGCGTAAAACCGTTCCCTTTCCAATCAAATGCCCTTGACCGAGGTAGTCATCCAAAGACTTGGGCCGCATGCGCTCGGCCAAAGGAGCATCATTCATTGATGGTGATTTTGGAATTGGCCGCATAGCCCAATTGGGAGTCTACATCCACCTGTCCGTGCAGTTCCATACCAGCGGGTCGCTGGTGCTTCCATCGCTTGTGCGACCAAAGCCATTGTTCCGGTTGATCATGAATATCCTTTTCCAGCAGCCGCAGCGAACGTTCGAGAATCGCCCCTTCAGGCATGCTCCGTGGATCATCCGTGATCAACTCATATTCGGTCCAATAAAACCCTCTTTTTTCCTTTTTTATATGCCCATAAAGCACCGGTAAATTGAACTCCCTCGCCCATTTTTCCAAACCGTAATACCAAGCCGTTTCTTGCGACAAGAATGTATTCCACCACGCTTTAGCAGGATTTGAAGGACTTTGATCAAACCCCATGACGATCGCCTTTGGTGATTGACCCGCCATGTGCTCTTCCATCCATTGTTGGGAGTCCACCGTCCGCACCATTTCTAGACCAAATCGCTGACGTGAGTTCCGCATCGCATCATCCATCACCGGATCTGATAACTTTTTGTAAATCCCCATGACATCATGGGGGATGTTTTGATGAGCTGTCAAGGCATACAACTCCCAATTATTGAAATGGCCTCCAGCAATTAGAACGCTTTTTCCTGCTTTATAATACGTCTGAAAAAGCTCCGTTTTCTCGTGTCTCATTCGACGCATAGCTTCACTTTCTGCAATAGAAAAGTGCTTGATAGACTCCACGGTAATATCCGCAAAGTGGCGATAATAGCCCTTCTCCACTTGCGAAATCCATGATTGATCTTGATTGGGAAAACTATTCAACAAATTGCCCCGAATGACTTTTTTTCGGTATCCCAAAACCCGTCTTGCCAAGAAGGCCAACAAGTTGCTAATCATGTATAGCAGACCGTAGGGGAGGCGACTAAGCCATTGCATCAAATGGAGCATTATGCCGGATTTTAATCGGAAATCAATTCTGAAACTACGCGCAAGCCGTCATAAGCCAATTCAATTCCATGGGGTAATTCCTCTTGAACTTCTGCATGGCACCCTAACTGATGGCTGATATGGGTGAAATAGGTTTTTCGGGCTCCTATGCGATGTGCCAATGAAATGGCTTCGTCCAAGGTAAAATGGGACAGGTGGGATTCGCGCCGCAACGCGTTCAACACCAATATATCCAGCCCCTTCAATCTCTCAAAGGCCAGTGGCTCAATCGAATTGGCGTCCGTGATATAAGCCACATCGCCCAATCGAAATCCCAAAACCGGTAACTTATGGTGCTTCACAGGCAACGGCCACCACAAATCATCGCCAATTTGAAACGGGTCCTCTTCAATGGTGTGCAAAGCAACTTTAGGTGTCCCGGGATATGTGTTTTCAGAAAACACGTAATGAAATTCTCGTTTCAATGCTTCCTGAACTCGCTCACTGGCATAAACCGGCACATCTTTCTTGCTCCGGAAATTGAATGCTCGGATATCATCCATTCCGGCGATATGATCTTTGTGCTCGTGAGTAAGCACCAGTGCATCCAAATGATTTACACGTTCCCTCAGCATCTGCTGACGAAAATCAGGCCCAGAGTCAATCACGACGGATTGCCCCGCAGTTTTCATCAAAACTGCACTTCGAAGCCTTTGATCACGAGGATTTGCGCTTGTACATACCGGACAAGAACAAGTGATGACAGGCACCCCTTGTGAGGTTCCAGTGCCCAAGAATGTCATTTCAACACGCATGATGCGAAGTTACGCCGTCTTAGCATCGTACATTTGTTTGAACGAGGGACTTTATCCCATAGAAATTGCTTGCTTTGGATCCGAACCGCGTCATCCTATCCGCAAAACAAAAAGCTCTGCGGATTAATCTGAACCAAGATCTCTATGGCACCTTTGCTGAAATAGGTGCTGGCCAAGAAGTTGTGCGGCATTTTTTTCGCGCTGGAGGAGCTTCAGGCACCATCGCAAAAGCCATATCAGCTTACGATAGAGATTTTTCTGACGCTATTTACGGTACGGAAGAAAATGGGCGGTATGTATGCGAAAACCGGGTCAAAAAAATCTTGGAGCACGAATACCAGTTGATTGAAGATCGACTGGACCGCAAAGATCATCCCACCAAGCATTTCTTTGCTTTTGGAAATACGGTGGCCACGATCAATTACCACAAGACTGTTCAGGGGCATGGTTGGTTTGGACTGAAATTTCAAACGGCAGCGGACCAAGAGCCAAATGAAGTGATCCTTCATGCGCGATTGCATGAATCCGATGCTTTGCTGCAACATCAAACAGTCGGGACCCTAGGGGTGAATTTGATTTACGGCTGCATGTTTTTCCATAAGAGGCCGAAGGAGTTGCTTCTTTCCCTTTATGACAATTTGGAACGTGAATTAGTCGAAATCGACATGATTCAAATGAACGGTCCCGATTTCGAAGAGGTGGACAACCGACTCTTATCGCTACAACTGGTTAAAAACGGGATGACCGATGCTGTCATCTTTTCTCCAGATGGTAAGAATCTGCAGGCCGCAGACATTCTCTACAAAAAGAATATTCTCGCCATTCGGGGCTCTTTCCGTCCCGTAACGAAGGTGAGCATCGATATGATTGCTCAAGGACTGAAAGAATTTAAAAAAGAAGCCAATGTGGCCGAAAAGGATATTCAAGTTCTTTTTGAAATCACGTTAAACAACTTATCTGCCGAGGGGGACATCGATGAGCAGGACTTTCTGGACCGTGCGGATGTCTTATGTTCTATTGGACAAACCGTGTTAATCTCGAACTACCAGAAATACTACAAACTGGTAGAATTTTTCTCTCGTCATACCAAAAAGAGGATGGCCGTGATCATGGGAGCTAGCACCCTTGCTCAGGTATTTGATGAGAAATATTACCGGGATCTCAACGGCGGCATCCTTGAGGCCTTTGGCATTCTATTCTCGCGGGATTTGAAAATCTATTTGTATCCGTGGTATATGGCTGACACGAAAGTATTGTGGAATTCGGAGTCCACGCCCATTCCACCTCGGCTCAAGCCACTATATGACTACTTGACTTTCAATAAGCGAATCATTGATATACAGTACGATCCCGATGTTCTCGGGATATTCAGCAAAGAAGCATTGGAGTTAATTAAGTCGGGAGATCCGGGTTGGGAAGCGATGGTTCCAGATTTTGTGGATCGAATCATCAAAGACAAATGCTTGTTTGGATTTTGCGGTGTCCCAAACAAAGAGACATCACCCTCAACTGAGGATGCTGCAGCAGCGGCAGCCCGGGCAATATCGCAGCAATCGTAAAGACTGCTTTTCCAACGCTCAATTCAATCATCCGTCCAAACAAAAAATGGTCCACTTCGCAGTGGACCCTTTTTATTTGATTCATCCTTTTTCAGGACGCGACCTCCTCTTCCGTTGGAGCCGGAGCTTCAACTTCTCGATTTGGCAACCTCGTGACAGTCTTCTTTACAGTAAATGCTCGTGTTCCTGTTCCCGCAGGAATCAAATGGCCTACGATGACATTTTCCTTCAAACCTCTCAAGAAGTCCTGCTTACCACTCACCGCCGCTTCGTTCAACACTTTTGTGGTTTCCTGGAATGATGCCGCGGAAATGAACGACTTGGTTTGGAGCGAAGCACGTGTGATTCCTTGCAACAATGGACGAGCAGTTGCCGGAATGGCATCACGTCCTTCAGCAAGAGCCATATCACGGCGACGCAACGAACTATTGACATCTCGCAATTGACGCGCAGAAATCATCTGCCCCAATTTCAATTCATCGCTATCACCAATTTCCGTGATCACCACCATGCCAAAGACACGGTTATTCTCCACCATAAAGTCAGACTTCTCTGCGAATTGCTTCTCTAAGAAACGTGTGTCTCCTGGATCTTCAAGCACAACTTTCTTCATCATCTGGCGCACAATCACTTCGAAGTGCTTGTCGTTGATCTTCACACCCTGCAAACGGTAAACGTCCTGAATCTCATTCACGATGTACTCTTGAACAGCCGTTGGCCCCATGATATTCAGAATATCAATTGGCGTAATGGCACCATCCGAAAGTGGCATTCCAGCCCGCACAAAGTCATTATCCTGAACCAGGATGTGCTTTGACAAGGGGACCAAATACTTATAGACGTCACCTCGACGCGAAGTAACAATAACCTCACGGTTACCACGCTTGATTTTTCCGTAAGCAACAATGCCATCCACTTCAGAAACCACTGCTGGATTCGAAGGATTACGTGCCTCGAACAATTCTGTTACACGTGGAAGACCTCCGGTAATGTCACCAGACTTTCCTGCTATTCTAGGAATCTTTGTCAGAATCTGACCAATCTTCGCATCATCCCCTTCCTTTACGGAAAGGTGAGCTCCAACAGGGAGCGAGTATGTCTTGAGAACATCCCCCTTCTTGTTCACGATGAGAATAGCTGGGTTCTTCTTTTTGTCTTTCGTTTCTGTGATTACAATCTCACGGAATCCCGTTTGTTCGTCGAGTTCCTCACGGTAGGTCATACCCTCTTCGATCATCTCGAACTTGATCAGACCTTTCTCCTCACTGATAATCACATTGTTGTATGGATCCCAAGTGCAAATGGAATCTCCTTTCTTGATTGCATCCCCAGGGAATTTTTTCAATACGGAACCATATGGTAAAATTGTCGTGCTCAATGAAACGCCCGTCTTCTTATCGACGACCTTAAATTCCGAAGAGCGGGAAACGACGACCACTTCTTTTTCTCCATCAGCATTGACACGAGAAACTTCACGTAAATCATCAACTTCAACGACCCCATCGAACTTCACTGACAACTCACTTTCATCGGAGATCTTCGAAGCCGTACCTCCCACGTGGAATGTACGTAACGTCAACTGTGTTCCTGGCTCTCCAATCGATTGTGCTGCAATTACACCCACCGCTTCGCCCACTTGAACAGTCCGTGCCGTGGCCAAGTTCTTTCCGTAACACTTGACACAAACACCTGACATGGACTCGCAAGTCAACACCGAACGAACCTCCACTTCATCGATCCCTGCTTCTTCAATTGCAATAGCAACAGGGAATGAAATCTCCTGTCCCGATTCCACGAATACCTCTCCTGTCGCTGGGTGGATGACATCGTTTACAGCTGTACGTCCTTGAATACGTTCAGATATTCCTTCTGCAATCTCATCATTCTTGCGCAATGGCGTAGCAACCACTCCACGAAGAGTCAAACAATCTTCTTGCGTGATGATAACATCCTGTGCTACGTCAACCAATCGACGTGTCAAGTATCCTGCGTCAGCTGTTTTCAAAGCCGTGTCGGCTAGACCCTTACGGGCACCGTGCGTT
>JAPKCA010000169.1 GCA_028823145.1 Flavobacteriales bacterium | reverse complement strand
CTTTTATAATAGCTGATGCGCGGCTATGTTGGTTTCCATACTACCACCATACTGTGAATTTCAAGATGTTTTGACTACGGTGATGGTCAAATAGATGGATTGATGACCGGAGGATCGGGAACCTTGACTTTAACTGCAGTTCCGCCTTTACCAGAGACTGTGGAAGGGGAAGGGGATGTGGTCGTGGATTTGGACAATGTGTTGCCTGGACAATACACCATCACCTTGGAAGATGTGAATGGCTGTATGGCAGAAGTGCAATTGGAATTGATTGAACCGGACCCTGTCACCATTGCTCTCATGACCTCTGATTTGCTTTGCGCGGATGCTTGTACAGGTGCAGTAGACATTGATGCAACCGGTGGAACCGGAAATTTCGACTATTCGGTCACAGATGATGATGGGGATGAGTTTGATGCCAATGTGCTGTGCGAAGGAAACTTCATGGCCAATGCCGTGGATGAAAACGGGTGCGTTGTGACAAGCAACTTCATGATCCTAGCGCCTGATTCCATCACGTTTGACCTTGTCGTTGCAGATGTCTCTTGTGCTGGTGAAGCGGATGGCGAAATTTGCATTTTGAATGCCCAAGGGGGCACCGGTTCCTTGACATATGAAGTGAATCCTCCTGCGGACGGATACGGCCTTGAAACGTGTTTCGATTTGGCTATTGGGACTTACACGTTGAGTGTTATGGATGAGGTCGGGTGTGTGGTGAGTTCAGATCCGCAGACTTTGGTTGAACCAGAACCCATCCAGCTGATTCTTACTTCCACGGCTATTTCGTGTGCGTCATTTGCTGACGGATTGTTAACGGTAGATGCCGTTGGTGGCACAGGGATGTTGATGTTGATTGGGCCGGAATCTGGAGATTTGCCTTACACCATCGAAGGGTTGGACGAAGGTGACCATGAAGTGATCGTTCAAGATGAGAATGGATGCGAAGTTTCTGCATTGGAAAATGTGTTTGAACCGGATTCGTTGGTGGTAGAATGGTTGTTGGCGGAGGATGTTGTTTGTGGAGGGGATTGTGATGGTTCTGTCGTGATTGATTTTTCTGGAGGTACAGGCAATATCATGTTGACACTGAACGGAAGTGAAGATTTCAATTTCAACGCGCTGTGTGCATCTCTGTACACGGCCAATGTGATTGACGACAATGGTTGCTTGGATTCTACCATGTTTGAAATCCTGGAGCCGGAGCCCATTGAAGTCTTGATCAATGTAACGGACGTGACGTGTACTGGAATGAGTGATGGGGAAGTCAATGTATTCCCAATTGGTGGAACGGGTGAACTGTCTTGGGCTATCGAAGAATTGGGAATTGATTTATTCAATTTGTACGAAGGACAATACCATGTGACAGCGGTAGATGAAACGGGATGTGTGGAGGACACCACTTTTTTCGTGGGAGCGCAAGAGGATACGGATATGATCCTGACGATGTTGAGTTCGCCTGTTACCTGTTGGAATGAACAAGATGGAACGGCGACCGCATCCATTGCGGGAGGCCACTTGCCAATAGAATACCTCTGGAGCGATCCTTCTGCGCAGGGGACGGCAACGGCGACTGGCTTGTACGAAGACACGTATTCGGTGGTGATTACGGATAGCTTGGGATGTACGCTGACGTCTACGGTCACCGTTGACCCAACCATCGGCTGCTTTTTCATCGCTGATGCGATCACGCCGAATGGCGATGGTTACAATGATGAGTGGATTGTAGGAGGTTTGGAGTTTTTCCCAATGTCCAGGGTCAGGGTGTTCAACCGTTGGGGCCAAGAATTATTCTATTCATTGGGGTATTCCAAGAAGTGGGATGGCCGATACAACAACGCGCCATTGCCCGTTGCCGATTACTATTACGTCATTGAGTTCAGTGATGATCAAGACCCAATCACTGGAACGGTAACATTGAAGTACTAATGAAACAGATTCTTTCCAATCGTTGGTCTGGCATGGCCGTTTTGATGATGTTGATCTCTTGTGCCGGTTCGGTTCAAGGTCAGCAGATTTTTCGACGGTCACAATTCATGACGAATCCATACTTAAGCAACCCGGCCATTGCAGGGACTTTGGTTGAAACCCCGGTCACCATGACCTATCGGAATCAGTGGGCTGGCTTCGAAGGAGCACCAACGACATACACCTTGAGTGGTCATACGGCGCTTCCGAATAATATCGGTGTTGGAGCCATTGTTTACTCTGACAATACCGGTGGAGCGATCAAGCAATCTGGGGTGGAGCTGACGGGTTCTTATACCATTGATTTGAATAACTACGATGCGGTTTCATTTGGACTGAGTGTCATGGCCAATCAGTGGTCATTTGATAACAACTCGTTGGATGTTTGGGATGTAGAGGATCCTGCATTGCAATGGGGC
>JAPKCA010000168.1 GCA_028823145.1 Flavobacteriales bacterium | reverse complement strand
GATGGTGATATGGCCGGTGCTTTCAAAGTTGTTAACCCAAGGGTTCTCATCTGAACCAAGAGTGTTGATGATTCCTTCACCAGAAACGGCTGATTCTGTCAGGCCGATGGTGATAAAGCTGTCAAACTCCGCGCTTGGCATAAACGCAAAGAGCAATGGAGATTGATCGGATCCTAACGCCCCCCCAAAAGGGCTTTGGAATACATCTCCTGAAGATGAAAAGACTGTCGGAAATTCGGAATCTCCGGATACACTAGAGATGAAATCATCTTCATTCGGGCAAAGAGCGTAAATACGAAAAGTGGTATAACCGGTTAAATCATCTGTTCCCACCATTCCAACATGTTCAACGTACGGTTCGACTTGAATACAGTGACCGGATCCTTGATAGGGTTGGAAATTGCAGGCGGATTCATCTGAGCATGTCAAATCCTCTAGAAAAGCGCAATAACCGTTGTCCTCCGTTGCTTCAGGGTTGAAGTTTAAGGCATCAGCGTCGGTGCATCCAATGATTTCGAAAGGGTCACAAACACCATCTGAATCAGAGTCAGCGAGGCAGTCACCGTCGCAGTCATATCCATCTTCCGAGAAGATACAGTCATTTTCAGATCCTGGAAATATAGGTGCAGATGGGTCGTAATTGCAAGCCGTTGAGTTTGTACAATCTTGGCCGTGCAGGAGGCCTAGTGACGAAAAGAACAGCACTCCAATCCATAGGGACCGGGGGAGGCGATTTTGATTCATGTCAGACAATTTGGGACTTCTAATATAAGGCTTGCCGCCCTAAAAAGCACCATTCGTCGAAGGAAAAAGTTTATTTATCTGATGATAATGAATTTTAGGAGTAACTCTTAATTGTTAGAAAACAGCGAATTACCGTACTGAATGCTACTTCCAAGAGAAATATTATATAAATGAGGAGCAAGAAAAGGGGCATTTCTTGCCCCACGAATTCATAAGCAATCGGCTCCAAATTCGGTCAATAACAGAAGCAGATCGGAAACGGTTACAGCGCCATCTGCATTGATGTCAGAAGAGCATCCTTCACCGACAGGAACCAATAAACATGACCCATCATCATCTGTCGCTAACGGATCGTAGTTGACGGCATTCTCATAAGTGCATCCAGGAACGATGCAGCTTGAAAATTCACATGACCCATCATCGATGTCAGCATTTTCGTTGAAGTTGCATGCCTCGATGTAGAGGCAGCCCAAAACATCCCCAGTGCCTTCGTTGGACGGGTCACAAACATTATCGGCCGTATGCAATCCAACATCGGTCCAGTCATCAGACCCCCAAACGATCCATTCGCTATCGTCTTCATTTGTGCCGGCAGAATCATCCCATTCTCCAGCGTTTCCTGAAGTGACGCTAGGTTTGCGAATAAGGGTGTGGTTGGCAGTGGCTGATGCGGTGCCTGCAACATCCCAACCCGATCCGGGGTCACCATTCCAATCACCAATCATATCCAAAATCTCATAATCGGTTGGACTCCCTACGACCAGTGCAAATCCGTCATCTCCATTGGATAAATTTCCATAGATAAAGTTGGCGACATTCAAGAGAGCAGGAACGGCTTGCGTATGCGCAATCAGAAAGACATCGCCTGGGGCGATCACCGCATTGATTGGAAACTCTACCCAAGTCTCGTATTCACCAATGGTTGTTGGAGCGTTCACGGTATGGGCCAGTGCCATTCCCTCAAGAGAAACAAGTTCTAAACCTGGATTGTAGAGTTCTAAATACTTGTTGTTGGAGCTTCCCTCACCGTACTCGCTGAAATACAAAGTGCAAGAATCCAGAGGGTTGCCATCGCAATCTTCATCAGCATTGGCGTAGATGCAACTGCCATCATCTGAGGAAGCTTCGGGGTTGTAATTGCATGCGGTGTTGTCCATACATCCTGGCGTAGTTGTGCCTTCCCAGAACCATGCGCGCATGACAAGGTTGGGGTCGCTGATGTATGGATTGAAGTTTCCTTGTACGTCCTGAATCCGGATGTTCCGCGTGCTTTCAAATTCATCCACGGGATCATTCAAATGCCAATCATAGAATATGTTGATGTCACCAACCTGGGAAAATGCCCCGGCTTCGGTAGGATAGACCGTGTAGAAGTAAAATAGTTGGCGGGCAATGTCTCCTTTGATATTCTCACGCGGTTCCCAGAGACTTCCGGAGCGCTCGGACCACAAGTCCGGAGTTGCTGGAATGTTCCCTTGCGTTACATATTCACCCGACTCGTTGATTCCATACCATTGCGCTGACACATCTGTAACTTCACCGTATGGACTATTTCCACGCGCTGAGTTGGCGTTTCCATGGGTCGGGCGGATGTTGAAGAGGTCCGATTTCATGGGAGACAATGAACCGAAAAAACTCTGAG
>JAPKCA010000060.1 GCA_028823145.1 Flavobacteriales bacterium | reverse complement strand
AACCCATACGCCTTTAAATGGTTGGCTTGGTCATCATCCATGGGGATGAGCAACTGCGAAGCATGCATTCCCATAGCTCCTATTAACAAGCTAAAGACACACAACCACCTGCGAAAATGAAGCGTAATTTTCATAAAAACGAAGGTATGAAACAGGCCCTGCATCTCATGCAGAACGGATCGATTAGAATGGAGACCCTTCATCTGATGAACCTGCCCCTCCTTCTTTGTCAGGATCATTCATCTTCGACTGTGCGGTCACTGTTGGAGGCTCGGCAATGAATTCCGTATTCGGCCGCAATCCCTCTTGGAATTCTCCTCGGTCAAACACCGGATTGGCAAAACTGTCGTAATTCGTGAATTTGGCCAACCGCTGAATGAACCGCATTTTGACCGTAGCCAATGCCCCATGCCTGTGTTTCGCCAAAATCAATTCTCCCAATCCAGCCGTATCGATCCCATCCGGATGTTCAGTCAAACCATAATATTCCGCCCGATAAATGAATGCAACGATATCCGCATCCTGCTCGATCGCACCAGATTCCCGCAAATCGGATAGGATTGGACGCTTATCTCCTCCACGGGTTTCAACCATCCGGGACAACTGGGACAACGCAACGATTGGAATATCCAATTCTTTCGCAATGCTTTTGATGGAACGCGAAATACTGGAGATCTCTTGTTCTCGATTTCCAGAAGAAGAGCCACCAGACATCAGCTGCAAGTAATCAATGACCACCATCTGAATGCCCGCCGTCGATTTCAAGCGACGGCATTTGGCACGCAGCTCAAAAATGGTCAATGCCGGCGTGTCGTCGATGTACAACGGCGCCTCCGACAATTTACCAATCCGCTCATGCAATTGGGTGTATTCGTGAGCGGCTAGATTGCCTTTTCTGAATTTATCGGAACTAATTTCTGTTTCCGCAGAAATCAATCGCTGCACCAATTGTACCGCAGACATCTCCAGTGAAAATACAGCGCAAGGCATTTTATAATCCACCGCGACGTTGCGGGCTATGGTCAGGACCAATGCCGTCTTACCCATACCCGGCCGAGCCGCCAAAACGATCATGTCCGAACGTTGAAAGCCTCCGGTTACTTTGTCCAAATCCGCAAATCCTGTTGGGACACCACTGACTCCACCTTCTTGATTCCTCGCGTTGTCGATATCCTCCAAAGCCTTGCGCATGATGCTGCTCATGGACTCATAGCTCTTTCGGATGTTTCCTTGAGCTACCTCGAACAATGCACTCTCCGCCTCGTCCAACAAATCGAGAACATCGGTCGTCTCTTCAAAAGCTTTTTGCGTAATCAAATTGGACACCCGGATCAATTCCCGTTGAATGTACTTCTGAGCAATGATTCTCGCATGGGCTTCGATGTTGGCTGTACTGGCCACCCGTGTGGTCAATTGAGCCACCGCTTGGGCTCCTCCCACTTGTTGCAAATCTCCTTGCTTCCGCAAAGCTTCCGTCACGGTCAATAAATCCACCGGCTCTGAAGCATGGAACAAATCCATGATGGCCATGTAAATTCGGCGATGAGCGTCCCGGTAAAAACTCTCCGGCTTCAGCGTATCAATAATCGAGTTCACCGCAGACGCCTCCATCATCATCGCCCCCAAAACTGCCTCTTCCAAATCCGTGGCTTGTGGTTGCAATTTACCTAAAACGTCAGGCACATGAGCACTGCCTGAAGTTCTGGAACGGGCGCGTGTGGCTGGAGCTTCTATGGGATTGAAATCGCTCATGGTGTGAATAGGAAGGTGAAGGTAGCACACCGAATGATGTTGAGCACCATCGGAAATCCACAACCCATCGACAAGGTTCTTAACAACGTCATTCACCTTGTAACTTCGCCGCATGAACAATCCGACTCGGACCATTGGATTCCTATGCTTGTTGGCCTGCCTGAGCTCTTGCAATAATCGCGATAAAGAAGCACCGTCGGTATCTATTACGCACCCCGCTTTCGATGGAGAAAATGCGGCTTTTGGGGAGGTCATATTTGTAGGCTTCGTCTGTCTAGATGACCGCGAAGATGGAGGGATTTGGCGCGCTGAGATTCGATCAGAGAATGGTGTGAATGTATTGGCCTCCCAAGCAGGAATTTGGGCAGGGCGTGGAACGGACACCCTGATTGTACCCTTTTTGCTGAACGCACCGACTTGGAGTACCAGCACCATGACCCTAGCCGTTTTAGCAGATGACGCTGCGGGGAATCGATCCGCCGCTTTTCGAACCTTTGATTACACAGGATCCGATGATTTACCGGAAACGGCCTTGGCTTTGACCTTGGAAGACGACGGGAGTTCGACCTTATTTCTAAGAGACAATCCCAGCGAAGCGCCTTCGTCATGGACGGGTCTACCAGCGAGTCATACCCTGGCTGTTTCGTCTCAAGTGCTGGCTCTCGGTCATGCCACTGACGCTTCTGTTTTGTTATTGGATATCGAAAATGGTGATGAACTGGGAGAATGGACAGATCTCACTTCCTCTGGAACCGAACCTTTGATTCGAAGGGTCCATGACTTGGAGCCTCAAGCTGGGTTTCTCGTGGTTCATGCTGGAGGTTTGGTTGCCATCACCACATCCGGGCAATTGCTTTTTGAACGCTTTTCTGAAGCGCCATGGAGTCCTATCGATGCTGTTTTTGATGGGAACCAATGTGTTTTATGGGAGCGAAACGAAGCGACCCAGTCCGAGCGATTGCGATCTTGGAATTACCAGACAGGAGCGGCTGGACCCATCATTCCTTTGGCATCATCTGTACATGGAATTGGGGCCGTAGCCTCCCATTCCTCCCTCGCGAGTGGAGGTGTGTTTCTCATCAGCGAAGAGCAGGGACTGACACTTTGCGATGCCCCCACAGGAATGCTCGACGACCTCTGTCCTTTGCTGGGAAGTGGAGAATTAGGAGGTGGAGCAGCCATTGGGGTTTCTTCCGGAGATGCGCTTTTCGTTCGTGATTCCAACATCTGCAGGCAAAGCGTATCAGATGTGACCAACGGAAGCGTATGGCCCTTTGATGGCACGGTAAAAGGATTCAGAAAAGGAGCCGATTTTCAAGCCTGGCTATCCCTCAACATCACCAATACCTCATCTCAAATTTGGGGTTGGCCCGAAGCAGGAGGGGCGCCAGAATTGTTGTGGGATGACCTGCCGGCAAACACCGTGGATATCGCTTTTGTTACGAATTGATAAAAGTTGTCTTCGCCTATATCTGAATTGTACTTTTGTGTTCCGACAATGACTCGGACGAAGGCCGATTAATTGATGACCATGCTTCAATTCCCGCAAGAAGAGCCCGATTTCCAAGTGGCTCTGTCAACCAGTTTAGTGCTGTTTGGATTCGATGGATCCGATTTGCAAATTTTACTCGCTCGGAGCAACCGCCCTCCTTACGAAGGAGCTCTTTTCTTGCCGAGCAGGTATTTGAACAAAGAGGATGAGTTGATGCTCTCGGCGCGGCGGATGTTCGAGCAATTGTTTGGATACGATGACCCATCAATGATCGAGCAGTTGCAGGCTTTTGGTCAGGTATTTCGTCATCCAGGTGGGCGCGTTGTCAACATCGCTCATTACGCATTGGTCTACAAGGATGATTTCCAAGCTTCGCAATGGGAGGAGCACGACATGCACTGGGTGACGTATCATCAAGTTCCAGATTTGGCTTTCGATCACAACGATATTGTTCAATATGCCAAAGAGCGACTGAAGCGAAGGGTTAAGAGAAGGCCCGTTGGATTCCGCTTGCTCCCGGATGAATTTACGCTGGGGCAACTTCAATCCTTGTACGAAACAGCTCTCGGAAAAACCTTTGATAAGCGGAACTTTCGGAAAAAGCTATTCAAGACCACGCTGCTGATTGATCTCGAACGCAAAGCCGATGGTTTGGCTCCCGGTCAGCACAAAGGATCTCAGCTTTTCACTTTCAACCGAGAGAAGTATGAAAAGATGAAGCTTGAAGGCTACGACTTCATTTTTTGATAACTGCCTGATTGGTCTCCTGTTCGCGAAGGCCTGCCTTCAAAACGGGCAAACTATCAGTCCATCGCACTTTTGAATTCAAGTGCGGCCACCCTCAAATCCCCAACGCAGACTTCACCGCGTCCACTGCATCGAGCTTCTCCCACGGGAATAATTCAACCGTCATGGTCACTTCGCGTCCCTCAGGACTGACGAATGTTTTCGTCTTTATTTCCGGTTCACGCCCCATGTGACCATAGGCAGCTGTCTCCTCATAAATGGGAGTCCGGAGATTGAATTTCTGTTCGATGAAATATGGCTTGGTCGGGAATATGCCGCGAATGGCTTCAGCCAATGCACCATCGTTCATGTCCACGCGGCTGGTGCCGTAAGTGTTGACATAAAACCCAACAGGTTCCGCCACACCAATAGCGTAAGCCAATTGTACCAATACCTCATCGCAAGCACCCGCTGCAACCAAGTTTTTGGCGATGTACCGCGATGCGTATGCCGCCGAACGGTCGACTTTAGAAGGGTCCTTCCCGCTAAAAGCACCACCACCATGTGCCCCTCGTCCACCGTAGGTATCGACGATGATCTTCCGCCCCGTCAAACCGGTATCACCATGGGGACCACCGATGACAAACTTGCCTGTGGGATTCACGTGCAGCTTGATGTCATCACCAAACAAGCCCTGTACATCTGCACTCATCTGAGCCTTGATTCGCGGCAGCAGAATGTCCTTGACATCCTTGCGAATCTTAGCCAACATCGATTCTTCGTTGTCAAAGTCATCGTGCTGGGTTGAAACCACAATCGCTTCAATCCGCTCCGGCGCGTTGTCATCCGCATATTGGATGGTAACCTGCGATTTCGAGTCTGGACGCAGGTAAGGCATGGGGCTGGGCTCCTCCCGACGAATAGCCGCCAATTCCTTCAACAAGCGATGCGACAGATCCAACGGCAAAGGCATGTAGTTGTCCGTTTCACGGCATGCGTAACCAAACATCATCCCTTGGTCACCCGCGCCTTGATCCTCCGGATTGGCACGCTCCACACCTTGGTTGATATCGTTGGACTGTTCATGGATGGCGCTCAACACACCACACGACTTCGCCTCAAACATGTAGTCGCTCTTGGTGTATCCGATTCGGCTGATCACATTCCGTGCAATGGTCTGCACATCGAGGTAAGCCTGGCTTTTGACTTCACCTGCCAAGATCACTTGGCCCGTTGTCACGAGGGTTTCACATGCCACTTTCGATGCAGGATCAAAAGCCAAGAATTGGTCAATCAAAGCGTCGCTGATTTGATCAGCCACCTTATCAGGGTGTCCTTCGGAAACGGACTCGGAGGTAAAAAAGTAACTCATGTAGTCGCAAAAGTAATCAGCACTGTTGGCTTTGCGTCTTTTCCTCGAGTATCTTTGAAATGCTTATCGCGAAAGACGGAGGGAAAAGGCCCTACGATGTCTTGGCAACCCGGGAATTAGGCCGGGTGCCACATCCTACCACGAAGGAATCAACCCGAGTGGAAAGATGAGCAAGCGGGTACATTGTACCTCCGGCTTTGGCGCGAGCACCAACCTATTTCAACGTTTTTGCCCTGCCATGGATTCCCATCCAACCCCTATTTTATTTCCGACCAAGGAAGAGGCCGCCATCCGCAGCCGTGCACTTGAGGACGCTGCCAATCAGCGCATCCTCGTACTCGATGGTGCCATGGGTACTATGATCCAACAGCATCGGCTCTCCGAAGAAGATTTCCGTGGGGAAACCTTGATCCACCACGAGCGCCCCCTCAAAGGCAACAACGATCTGCTGTCGTTGACCCAACCCGATATCATCCGCGGCATCCACGAAGAATACCTCCAAGCCGGGGCGGACATTTTAGAGACCAATACCTTCAGCTCCACGACAATTGCCCAAGGCGATTATGCCTTGGAGCATCTGGCATTTGACCTCAATCGTGCTTCCGCAGCAGTTGCCCGAGAAGCAGCCGACACGCACTCCACTCCGGACCGCATGCGGTTTGTTGCCGGAGCATTGGGACCGACAAACCGCACAGCATCCCTCTCCCCAGACGTCAACAATCCAGGATACCGTGCCATCAATTTTGATCAGTTGGCAAAAGCTTACCTCGAACAATCCTTGGGTTTGATCGCTGGAGGAGCCGACATCATCTTGATCGAAACCATCTTCGACACACTCAACGCGAAAGCTGCGCTTTTCGCAGTAGAATCGGCTTTTGATCAGGTTGGGTACCGTTTGCCCATCATGATTTCTGGAACCATTACCGATGCGTCAGGACGTACCCTCAGCGGACAAACGACCGAGGCTTTTTTAATTTCCATGAGCCACGCACCGCTGTTCAGTATTGGTTTGAATTGTGCCTTAGGTGCTGAACAACTCACGCCATTTTTAGAAGTCTTGGGGAACAAAGCACCGTTTCGCGTGAGCGCTTATCCCAATGCTGGCTTGCCCAATGAGATGGGAGAATACGAGCAAGGGCCCGACGCAATGGCACGCGCCATTGAACCCTTCTTGGAACGGGGATGGATCAATGTCATCGGCGGTTGCTGTGGCACCACGCCAGACCATATCCGGGCGATCTCACAGACCGCCGCTCGATATACGCCACGTCCATTGCACAACACTTTCGGGGAATCATGAGAAAGAGTCCCAACATCGATGCATCCCGCGTGACCCTACGGCTTTCCGGATTGGAGCCCTTGATTGTCACACCTGATTCCAATTTTATCAACGTTGGCGAACGAACCAACGTGACCGGGAGCCGGGAATTCGCCCGACTCATCCGCGAAGAACAATACGATGAAGCACTAGCCATTGCACGCAATCAGGTCGAAGGTGGTGCCCAGATTATTGACATCAACATGGACGAAGGCATGATCGACGGCGAGCACGCTATGACCACATTCCTTAATTTAATCGCTGCCGAACCGGATATCTCACGGGTGCCCATCATGATCGACTCATCCAAGTGGTCCATCATTGAAGCCGGTCTCAAAGTGGTTCAAGGGAAAAGCGTGGTCAATTCGATTTCCATGAAAGAGGGCGAAGCGGAATTCATCCGCCAAGCCACCTTAGTTCGACGTTACGGAGCTGCCACCGTTGTGATGGCTTTCGACGAAAAGGGACAAGCCGACTCATACGAGCGTCGGATTGAAATCTGTGAACGGGCATATCGAATTTTGGTTGATCAAGTGGGCTTTCCATCCGAAGACATCATCTTCGACCCCAACATCTTTCCTGTGGCCACCGGAATGGAGGAACACCGGCGCAACGCCATCGACTTCTTTGAGGCCACCCGCTGGATTCGCGAAAACTTACCCGGAGCTCACGTAAGCGGAGGGGTTTCCAATGTGAGTTTCTCCTTTCGGGGCAACGACACCGTTCGAGAAGCCATGCATTCAGCATTCCTCTACCACGGTATCCAAGCCGGAATGGACATGGGCATTGTGAACCCCACCATGCTGGAAGTGTACGACAGCATCCCCTCCGATTTATTGGAGCATGTTGAAGATGTGCTGCTGGATCGTCGCGACGATGCGACTGAACGGCTTTTAGATTTTGCTGAGGCGTTCAAAGGCCAATCCAAGGCCACAGAAATCGCCGTTTTAGCTTGGAGAGATGAGCCCCTTGAAAAACGCTTGGAACATGCCTTGGTGAAAGGCATCACCGATTTTATTGAAGAAGATGCCGAAGCCGCACGTGTGGCCCTGGGATCTCCGCTCAAGGTCATCGAGGGGCCGTTGATGGATGGGATGAATGTGGTGGGTGATTTATTCGGTTCCGGAAAAATGTTCTTGCCCCAAGTCGTCAAAAGTGCAAGGGTGATGAAACGAGCGGTTGCCTACCTCAACCCTTTTCTCGAAGAAGAAAAATCCGGTAGCACGGGCACCGGAGCAGGAACGGTTTTGCTTGCTACGGTCAAAGGCGATGTCCATGACATTGGTAAAAACATCGTCGGCGTGGTCCTCGCTTGCAACGGATTCAACGTTATCGACCTCGGCGTTATGGTGCCCAAAGAACGCATCTTGGATGAAGCGGTTCGGCTAGGCGCAGACATCATTGGTTTGAGTGGCCTGATCACCCCTTCCTTGGAAGAGATGATTGATGTAGCCGAAGAAATGAAACGCCGTGGGATCACCACTCCTGTTTTGATCGGTGGCGCCACGACATCACGTGTGCATACTGCCGTAAAACTTTCACCGCGCGCTGGCGCTCCCATCGTGCATGTCAACGATGCCTCACGGGCTGTTCCTGTTGCTGCGCGACTTATTTCGAATGAAACGCGCGCCATTTTTGCTGCAGAAGTCGCAAAGGATTACACCAAGGTCAGGGAACAATATGCCCGGGATCGCGCTGCAAAACAGATGATGCCATTGGAGGACGCAAGGAACAAAGCCAAGCAATGCGATTTCTCCACGATCCCTTCGGCACCCACGCAACTGGGAATTCAAGTTTTTGAACATGTCAGCGTTGCCGAATTACGTCCTTATATCGACTGGTCTCCCTTTTTCCGATCATGGGGGCTCGCCGGCATGTATCCCCGTATTTTGGATGACGAAGTGGTGGGAGAAGAAGCGCGGAAATTGTTTGTCGATGCCATGCGCGTGTTGGATGCGCTCGAAGTCGATGGTAGCGCCATCAAGCCAAGAGCGGTTATGGGGTTGTTCCCTGCAGCACGAACAGCACCCGAAACGGTCACCCTTTTCGATCCCGTGAAAAAGAATGCACCCATCGGTTCATTTGAATTCTTGAGGCAACAAATTGTCCAACAGAATGGTGTCCAGTTGTCCTTAGCTGATTTCATTGCACCTCAAGCTGATCACTTGGGCTGTTTCGCCGTCGCCATTCATGGTGTTGATGCCTTGGCATCCATCCAAGAAGTCGCAGGGGACGATTACGAAGCCATCCTCATCAAAGCAATTGGAGATCGACTCGCGGAAGCATTGGCCGAATGGCTGCATACCCAAGTGAGAAGAAATCATTGGGGATATGCCGCGAATGAACAACTCTCCAATGAGGAGCTGATCAAGGAGAAATACCAAGGTGTACGCCCGGCTCCAGGGTATCCTGCCTGCCCTGATCACTTGGACAAGCAACTCATTTGGGAGATTCTGGAGGCCGAAAAGAACATCGGAGCAACGCTCACGGAATCGATGGCCATGATGCCGGCATCTGCTGTTTCAGGTTATTATTTCGCTCACCCAGAATCCCGTTACCTCGGCATTGGCTTGATTGCTGAGGACCAATTAAAAGACCTCGCCAAACGGCGGAATATTTCACGCGATCTCGCAGCACGCTGGCTCGCTTCCAATTTGCATAGCTCATGAAAATTACTCAACACATTGCCGAAGCAAAGGATACGTTGTTCAGTTTTGAACTGCTCCCTCCTCTGAAAGGCGAAAATATCCAACGGATTCATTCAACCGTCGAGAAGCTGATGGAATTCAATCCGTCCTTTGTAGACGTCACTTATCACCGGGAGGAATACGTGTACCGGGAAGTCGACGGGGGGCTTCTAGAAAAACGGACCGTCCGTAAAAGACCTGGAACCGTTGGGATTTGTGCGGCGATTCATCACAAATACGATATCGACACCGTTCCCCACATCATTTGTGGAGGATTCTCCAAGGAGGAAACAGAAAACGCGCTAATCGACTTGGACTTTGTCGGGGTGGATAATTTGCTCGTTTTGCGCGGCGATCCCATTCGTTCCGAAGGAAGGTTCAAGGCAGAAGCAGACGGACATGCCTATGCCATTGATTTACTGAATCAAGTGATCAGTATGAACCGCGGACAATACCTCGATCCAGATTTACGCAATACCAATTCGACCGATTTCTGTATTGGTGTTGCTGGATACCCGGAGAAGCACTTTGAAGCGCCCAACATGGCCAGTGATCTACGATGGCTCAAGCGAAAAGTCGAAGACGGCGCAGAATACATCATCACGCAGATGTTTTTTGACAACGATGCGTATTTCCGGTTTGTTGAAGCCTGCCGAGAACAGGGCATTACCATCCCGATCATTCCTGGCATCAAACCCTTAGCCACCCGAAATCAGTTGAACGTCTTGCCTCAAAATTTTTACGTCAACATGCCGGATGAATTGGTCCGCATGGTAGAAGATGCCAAGACGCCGGATGATGTTCGGGAGGTCGGAATCGAGTGGTGCATCAAACAAGCCAAGGAACTGAAGGCTCGCGGAGTGCCTTCGTTGCATTTTTACACCATGGGGCGAGCTGAACCCACTGCTCGAATCGCCCGTGCGGTATTTTAATTCCACGCGCTGAGGGTGCGAACAACCTGTTGGCTTTTCTTTCTCCTAGTCAGCCTCTTCTATTGGCTGATATACGCGGCTACTTCTCTCGGAAGAAAAGCCTGATCGATACTCCCGTAAGATCATAAGCCTGTCGAATGTTGTTTTCGAGGAAACGCTTATATGGATCCTTGACGTACTGCGGCAAGTTGCAGTAGAACGCGAACGTCGGTGTTTGAGACGGGATTTGAGTTACATACTTGATGCGCACCATTTTGCCCTTGTACATCGGTGGCGGTTGATGCTCAATGAGCGGCAAAAGAAAGTCATTTAGTTTACTCGTAGAAATTTTACGACTACGATTCTCGTTCACCTTCATTGCCATCTCAAAGGCTTTTAAAATTCTTTGTTTCGTCAGGTTAGAGGTGAACAAAATTGGCACATCCGTGAAGGGTGAAATCTTTTCCCGAATGGCTTCTTCGTACTCTGCCATGGTTTGGTGGTTTTTATCAATCAAATCCCACTTGTTCACCACAATCACAACGCCTCTATAACTATGAACGATTTGCCAGAAAATAGATTGATCCTGACGCTCCATTCCAGATTGGGCATCGATCAGCAGCATACACACATCGCTTTGTTCAATCGAGCGAATGGTACGCACAGTGCTGTAAAACTCAAGCTGGTCTTCGATTTGTTTCTTGCGTCGGAGCCCAGCTGTGTCAATCAATTCGAAATCAAACCCGTACATGTTGTAGTGGGTGTGCACACTATCACGTGTCGTCCCTGCGATAGCCGTAACGATGTTCCGCTCGCGTCCCAACAACGTATTGATCAACGTACTCTTTCCCACATTGGGACGTCCGACAACTGAAAACCTTGGAATGCGATCTTCATCCTGTTCCAACTCTTCTGGCAACAAGGAGATGATCTGATCAAGAAGTTCTCCAGAGCCGTATCCATTGGACGCGCTAATTGAAAAAACCTCAGTATCCAGGCCCAAACGATAAAAATCAGAAGCCAAGACATCGTGTGATGAGGTATCAACTTTGTTGCAAGCCATCACCACCGGTTTTCCGCTTTTTCGGAGCATTCGAGCAATGTCCTCATCCAGATCAGTGACGCCAGTCTGCACATCGACCATAAACAAGATCAAGGCCGCCTCCTCGATACTCACCTCAACTTGCAATCGAATGGCATCCTCAAAGACATCCTCACTTTTGGTAATCCAACCTCCCGTATCGATCACGGTGAATTGACGGCCCGTCCAGGTTGCCTTACCGTACTTTCTATCACGTGTGGTGCCGCTTGTTGGATCTATAATCGCATCACGACTTTCAGTCAAACGATTAAAAAACGTTGACTTCCCAACATTCGGACGACCTACGATGGCTACAAGATTGTTCATGTGGTAATGGGATGATGAATCACGTTGACAAAAGTCGGGGTTCTTTGATTAGGACATAAAAAAAGGGCCCCCGAGGGGGCCCTTAAGAATGGCGTCGACATACTCTCCCGCAGTAGCAGTACCATCTGCGCTGGTGGGCTTAACTTCTCTGTTCGGGATGGGAAGAGGTGGACCGCACCGCAATAGACACCTAAACGACATGATGATCAGATTTATCCGAGCGATCTCGGTCTGTCTCATCAAATGAGGACATATTGGTAGAAAAATCAAGCTTTATAAGCTTTCGGGTAATTAGTACCGCTCGGCTTTGACATCACTGTCTTTACACCTGCGGCCTATCAACGTTGTAGTCTTCAACGACCCTCAACAAGACCTCATCTTGTGGTAAGTTTCGCACTTAGATGCTTTCAGTGCTTATCTCATCCATACTTAGCTACTCAGCGATGCAGCTGGCGCCACAACTGATACACCAGAGGTATGTCCATTCCGGTCCTCTCGTACTAGGAACGGGTCCACTCAAGTCTTGAACGCCCACAATAGATAGAGACCGAACTGTCTCACGACGTTCTGAACCCAGCTCG
>JAPKCA010000059.1 GCA_028823145.1 Flavobacteriales bacterium | reverse complement strand
CATTGGCCATAGCCGAATATTGTGCGCAACCATCGATCGCCGCCACCGCCTGTTTGGAATACGAGCACGAAGGCTACAGTGATTGGTTTTTACCATCAAGAGATGAACTCCTGATGATCTATGACTCGGTTGGCCCAGGGAATCAAGAAATAGTGACAATTGATTTTAGTTCTTCATGGTATTGGTCATCGACACAAGTTGATGAGGGTTATGCGTTTGTCGTTCTTTTTGATGGTGGCTGGACGGCTGCATTTAACAAGTACCCGGCATACAATGTCCGCCCTATCCGCTCCTTCTAATCGACGTTGGTGATTTGGGGAATCGGGAAGTGCCTGTTTTGCAATAAAGGCAAGAAGAAGCACGTATGAGGTGGTCTTATTTACCTAGAACCATCGACAGATAAGACTTTGGCAACGCTTGCACCAAGAAAGAATTCAGGTATATTTGCCGTCCGTTTCAAAGGAATCGGGCTGAGGGGGATTAGCTCAGTTGGCTAGAGCGCTTGCATGGCATGCAAGAGGTCATCGGTTCGACTCCGATATTCTCCACGAGTAGTCGGCGCGCTGTAGAGTGCGCCGATTTATTTTGGCTTCATAGTTCAAGGGATAGAACAAGGGTTTCCGGTACCCTAGATCCAGGTTCGAGTCCTGGTGAGGCTACAACGACACGCCCCGCATCTGATTCAGGTGCGGGGTTTTTCTTGCTGTTTATTGACAGAATCAGAATCCGGTTCCAACGCTGAATTGAACGTTGGGAATCAGTGTTCCAAAGTTTGAATTATTTTCAATTCGAGCCGGGATCCAATGCCAATGCGAGGTGTTCAAGCGGGTTTCCTCCCCTTTAGTGCATGAAGCTTTCAATAGCGCAACACGAGCTTGGAGCCGGTGTTTTCATCTATGCTGTAGGTCGAAAGCGTTGTCAGCCAATTCACGATGGAACCGACTTCACCATTCGCTCCTGTGGCTCCTTGAAAACAGCCGTCGCCTTGGCAACCAATGCATCCGCCTGCTCCACCTTCTCCGCCCGTGACTTCCACGATGGTCTCACCGTTGAGTAGAAGTTGTGTTGGAGCAGCATTTCCGCCGCTTTCAGCAGGACCACAATCCCATCCCGTCCATCCGCTTAGACCTGGATTGCACACAAGGAGCTCCTGCGAATCTGCTGCCTCTGATGAGGAAACGATGCTTATTACATCACCTGAATTCAGGTTGTATACCAAACTGTTGAATCGCAACGCTCGTCCACCCATTCCGCCTTGCGCATCGCAAACGTTGCAAGAGGAAGCGCCTTCGGTTTGACCGCAGACATCTCCGCCTTCTCCTCCAGACGCTCCGGTTAACTCGATCGAGAGGGTGTGCACACCTTCTGGGACAACAAATACTTCTCCATCCACTGAAGAGTCGAATACACCGTGCTGTGAAAGTCCGGTGTTATTTCCTATGCCTTCAAGAACGACAGAGCTGTACACCGAGTCAGCAATCCAAAGTTCGAGTGTATCTCCTGATAGCTCCAACCATTGAAGTTCATTCAGCGGGTCAGGATCTAAATCGGTCGGAAGAAGGAGGGAGTCCCATTCAATTTCAAATGATTCTCCCCACAATGGTAAAAATGCAATTAGGTCTTCGTAGCCGATGAATCCACTGCAATCGTAATCCGGATTGTACGGAATGCTATCGCAAGTGAATTGGGCATCAGCAACCGTGCTGCACAGCAAGGAAATCCATATGATCATCAATCCCCTAAAAGGGGCGATCATGAAAGGATAGGGTGTAAAAGGCATGTGCTATCGCAGTTTGATTATGCAATATAACGAAAACAGACCGAAATTATATCACGTATAATCAAATATATTAAACCCATTAAAATCCAGAACTTATCGACGAAATAGCTGCATATCGCCAATTTCTCCTCTTTTTCTCCTTGTGCCCTGAATTTGTTGCACCTTTCGAGGATGGAAGCAATTCGAACGGGATCAAGGCATTTTTTTGGGCTGACCTGGATAGTCTTGTGCATAGGATTTGTGTCATGCGTGGATTCCAATGCATCGGGCACCCAAGATGGTGAGTCGCTTCCAACAGACACAATCACGGTCGTCTGCTCTCGTTTGTTTGAGTCACGGACTTATGAGGATTTCCTCGAACGGTTCATCGGTGATTCCATCGTCATTCAATGGGTTGACGCCAGTTTATTGGAAGCGCAGGAATGGCCTGAAGCACTTCGAAATGCAGAAGGTGTGCTGTTGACAGGAGGGGAGGATATCCATCCGTCACGCTATGGACAGGCAGGAGATACGGTGGTGTGTGGAGATATTGATGTCGAACGGGATGAAATAGAAAATCGGTTGTTGCTATTTGCCAACGCGTCGGGCATTCCGACACTCGGGATTTGCCGAGGATTGCAGTACATGAACGTATTTGCCGGAGGAACATTGGACCCGCATTTGCCGAATTCTCATGGAGATATGCACCGGGCCGGAGTGGAAGGCAATTCCCGAGATACGACCCACCGAGCAGTCGTGGTGGATTTGCCTCATGGTGTCAGACTTGGAAGAGACGATGAATCCGAGGTGATTTCTCACCACCATCAGGGCATCCAAATTCTCGGTCGGCACATGCTTGTCTGGGCGCAGGCACCCGACGGTTTGATAGAGGGCATTTATCACCGAAACAGAGATGTGCACCCTTTTTATGTGGGAGTCCAATGGCATCCGGAACGATCAGCCGAGCAACAACCACTCGTCGAGCCCATTGGAATCGGATTTATTCGCGCCATGTACAATTGGGCTCATGGAATCCTGCCGGCAGAAGACGGATGTTGATCCATGGGGTGTGAACTGGAAATCAGCGCTTCAAAAAGGCTTCCGCCCTCGCTCGTGCATTGTCCCGGATGTTGAGCCAGAACAAATTGATATCCCCGATATGCCAATTGTCCCGATGCAGCATGCGTGAAAACGGCACGTCTGGCGATTTGATTTGCAGCACACCTCGCTCTGCAAAGGCCTGAATTTTTTGCTGGTGAGTGAACTTCATTTGGGACAATACCACGCCCCGATGATCTTCCAAAGCATTCAACCCTCCATTCCATTCCCATGTCACCGGATGGGTGCAAATGGGCGATTCCTCGCGGTGTCCTAGCCACTGAGGGAAATAACCTTCGCCGTAGGACATCCAAGAACATACGCAGCCCGTTTGCGTCGGCGTTTTGCAAATCGGGACACGCTGAAAATCGCTGGCATACCAATCGAAACCCGGGCCATACGCAGCCACCAATTGCCCTGCCAAAGGCTGGCCATCAAAAAACTCCTGGATCAACCAACGTTCGTGCCAACTGCCTTGGCTGTGTCCCGCCAAAATGATTCCGCGCCCATCATTCCAATGTTCGAGGTAGTGCATAAATGCGGCGCGCACATCTTCATAGGCCAATTCCAAGGCCTCTGAGCTCAGGCTATCTTGCCAGGTAAACACACCAATGTGGGCTTGGCGATAGCGCGGGGCATACAAGCGTCCTCCGATGTTGAAAGCCGAGGCTTGAAGGCGCATCGGGTAATTGTCAGTTACCAAGTTGACTTCCTCATTTTCAGGTCCCGCGTGCCAGATTTCGCCCTTGAAATATTGGGTTGGATACAAGAAGAAAACATCGACATCTATGGAGTCCAATGCTTCAGATTCCGGGAGATTTTTGGGCCATTCATCCGAAGGGTCAAGACGATGCGGCAATGAAGCCCAATGCTCGGATAAATCATAATTCGGAGCGGGTGGAGGAATATATTGAAGTAGGCTGGGGTCTTGCAAAGTGGCACAACCCGAAACCAACACCATACCAACCAAGCAAATCCCGATTGAATCCATCATTTTCATGGCGCAAGATTACAACACCACGAGGATTCTGTTCGAAATGAAATCAATTTGATATAGTCGCAGTACCTTTTTGCTCGAAACCTCGCTAGAAATGATGACCAAATTCAAACCGCTACTGGCCGCGCTGTTTTTTTCAACGGGCATGGCTGCTCAAATCAATCACGAGTCCGTGATCGATCCTTTGGAGATCCGATTGGAACGAATAGAAGAAGATCCGACTGAAACCCAGCAGCGGCTATTGCGCGAATCTTCGGCTTGGGGCACCTGGTCTGCCGACCATCCCCGCTGGCGCGCGATTATGTCCAACACGACGGGCTTGCCGCATCGGGCTTTTGGTCCGGCAATGGAAGTTCCGGGGTCGAGTTTGGAAGAAAAAGCACAGCATTTCATCTCCAATTCCTTGTCGTCATTTGGTGTTGAAGGAGACATGGACTGGCAAGTGCAAACAGGAATGGGGCGCCACGATTGGGCTTTTGCGGTTCAAGAAGTCAACGGAATTCCGGTTGAAGGAGGACGGTTAACCACCAAGTGGTTGAACGGTGAATTGGTGCTTTGGGGCGCTGATTGGTACCGCGATGCAACGATTCCTGAAGGAGATATGTTGTCGGAATTGGCTTTGCTCGAAGCGGCCACGGCAGGTGTGAATTTGGACGAATGGGCCGATCCTGTTGTGGGGGATTACCGGCTTGTTCCCACAGCAGATGACGAGGGAAATTTGGTTTGGCATTTGGTCCAGTCTTGGATGATTTCAGGCCGCGATGGAGCGGTCCCTCGTCGCTACCAAACATGGGTTGATGTGCACAGCGGAGAGGTGTTGATGCGCGTCAATGAAGTGAAGCACATCGATGGACGCTGGAGCGTTCCCGCTATGGAAGGCAAGCCTGAGAGGGTGGTTCGCCGCATGGGCATCGATCGCCCGGCGATGGTCGTAATCAGCGGATCCATTCAATCGGAAGTCCACGAGAATTACCCGTTTGAAGATCCTGCGGACTTCACTATGCCGCACTTGCAGTTGCCGTTTAGCGGAGAAACGATTTACACTGACGCCGATGGAGGTTTTACCTCCAATACGACTGGCCCGCAGTTTATCAATGTAGGATTGCAAGGACTTTGGAGCACGGTTTACACCGATGGGGTCACCCCTAGCACTGGAGTCAATTTTGAAGATGGTTACAACATCGTTTCGATCAATGAATTGGGCAACCTGAAAGAACGTTCGGCTTACCGTTCCGTTTCGCGGATTCATGAGCATATGAAAGCATACATGCCCGGTTTTACGGACTTGGACTTTTCACTGACTACCAACATCGATGTTGAAGGAGAGTGCAATGCGTTTTACGATGGAATCAGCATCAACTTCTTTGACATGGCTGGAGGGTGCAATCCCACTTCGCTCATTGCGGATGTGGTATGGCATGAATACGGCCACGGAATCAACGGTTACTTCTACAGTTCCCTCGGCGCCAATTTCAACAACGGGGCCATGGGTGAGGGATACGCCGATGTGTGGGCGATGTCGCTCGGTGATATCGCCGAAATCGGAAAAGGCTTCTACACGGACAACAACAATGGCATCCGCCGTTACGACCAAGAACCCAAAGTTTATCCGGAGGATTTGGTAGGCGAAGTACATGCCGATGGGGAAATCATTTGTGGGGCATGGTACGACACCCATCTCTTGCTTGGTGGAGACTGGCCTTCAACGATGGGTTTGTTCATTGATGCTTACGCAGGTTTGCAGGCCACCACTCAAAATGGCAATGAAGGCCAGGCGTTCACCGACGTATTGATTGATGCGTTGCAAGCAGACGATGACGACGGCGATTTATCCAACGGAACCCCCAACGATTTGATCATCGTTGAAGGATTTGATATCCACGGAATCAGTGTGTTTAGTTATGCTGAAATCGATCATGATCCGATGGAGTTTGCTTCAGCCGATGAGGTGTTAGTCATTGAAGGAGAAGCCGATATCCTGTTTCCATATAGCTTGTATTTCAGTGGAGTCAAGCTTTGGTACCAAACCGAATCCGGTGGCGATTGGACCGAACTCGACATGGTAAATACAGATGGAGGAAGCTTGTTTGAGGCAGAGTTGCCAGCGCAATCCAACGGTTCCGTGGTGGCATATTATATGGGCATCGTAGATGACTTTGGTGGTTTGTCGGCCGTTACGCCGATGGCAGCCGCGAATGATCCGTATCCGAATTTGCCACACTTTGTATTGGTGGGAGTGGATCCAATTTTGGTCAACGATTCGGATGAATACTCTGACTTTGGGAATTGGACCACTGGTTTGCCTGGAGAAGATTCAGCCACCACGGGCCAATGGGAAGAGTCCATTCCGGTGGGATCTTATGCGGAAATGAATGATCCGTCTACCATTGTTGCCCCTGTTCAAGACCATACCCTTGGATTTGCTGGATACGCCTTTATCACCGGATTGAATCCTGGGGTCAACGACGGCATTGGCGTGAACGATGTGGATGCTGGACATACGACATTGCTTTCGCCGATCATCGATTTGACGGCATATGCCGATCCGATCATGTCGTATTGGCGTTGGTATACCAATGCTCCAGCCTCCGGTGCCAACCCGGCGACGGATTGGTGGCAAGTTGAGTTGTCGGGCGATGGTGGTGCGACGTGGCAGTACCTGGAAAACACATTGCAGCAGGATATTTCGTGGCGTCGCATGGCGTTCCGCGTGGCCGATGTGATGGATGTCACAGCTGAATTCCAGATGCGGTTCATTGCATCAGATAGTACGACCTTGGGAGAATATCTCGACGGCGGATCCTTGATCGAAGCTGCTTTGGACGATATCATCTTGTACGATGCTTCCAACCCTGATGGTGTGGCGGAAGTTCATAGAAATGAGGTCACGGGCTATCCCAATCCTGCCGCGCAGGTAGCGCAGAGTTCAGGCTGGATGCCGGGTTCGACCGTGTACCTTGTGGAAACAGGTTCAGGAAAACGCGTTGCCACAGCACGAGCAGGCGGTTCAGGCCAAGTCCAATGGAATGTTGGGACGCTTGCAAATGGGTTGTACCTCGCTTCGGGTAGCACGGCTTCAGGGCGTGCGGGTAGCTGGACTTTTGAAGTCCAGCACTGATTAAATCTCCTCTAGATCGGAGGCCGGAAGCCATCCCACGTTGCCATTGAGTAGTGCCACTTCCCAGTGGTCGCCTGCTTGTTGAAGGAGGCGAACCTTCGTGCCTTCGTGCAATACAAAAAGGGTGAGCGCAGAAGCAGACCCGGGTTCGTTGCGCACGGAAGCTTGGTCCACCATAACCACCGCCTCTTGACTGCACTCAATGCGTGAAGCTGAGGATTGTTCAAGGAGTGCGCAAAGAAGTCCCATCCCAACAAAACTTGCCCCAACGGTACCGAGGATCCGACGATTTCCAATCTTGGATTGCCATATCCACAAGGCCAATGAGATGAAACCAATCGTCCAAAAACACACCATGAACCGAAACCAAATTTGGTGCCGTCCAGGGGCGACAATGCGCTCCCATATGTCAGTAATGCCTTTGGTAGGAAGTGATTCAATCCGGTCCATGACTCGTGCATTCGCCAGCGTTAGGTTGCTTCGCAAATCCGAGTGATTCGGTTCGTGCTTTCTCGCGCGTTCATAATGCAATATGGACTGAGCCAATTTCCCTTGCTTGTAAAAGACATTGCCCAAGTTGAATTCGGATTCGAAATGGATGTGATCTACAAGAATGGACTCGAACCCTTCTTGCGCATCTTCATACCGGCCATCGGCATATGCTTGGTTTGCCGCTTCAAAGGTTTGCTTCAAATCCAATTGAGCCAAGGAGCTCACGGAAAAACCTCCCCAAAAAAGGAAGCTCACGAAATAGAGGATGAATGGTTTCTTCATGCTTTCCACGCTTTTTCTGTGAGCTCAACCAATTTGGATGCTTCATCAAGGAGTGTCGCTGGAGGAGGAATGCTTCCAGGCGAGAAACGAGCCATGTCGAGTTGTTCAAGCAATTCAGACCATGCCGCCGCATGATCCGCTACATGCGTTTGCAATGCATGATTGAGCGCTGCTCGCTGATTCTGACTGGCACTCCAGCTGAGTTTCGCGAGCAGGTAGGCTTCGAGTCCATTGCCCAAAGCAGGGTAGAAGGCATCGGGGTCCTGTACAAATTGCTTGGCAGATCGCAATTCTTGACGCAATGCAGATCGTGCTTTTTTCTTGCGATACCCATTGATATCCCGATCGTTTTCTTCTTTTCTTCTCCGAAAAAACCACGCCAAGAAGAGCACCATGGGGCCCATGGTCAAAGTGCCAGCCGTGAAGATGCGATGGCTCTCCCATTTGGCTCGTGGCAACGGATTATTCCAATCGGTTTGGATGTATCTGATATCCTGGTTCAGGACCTGGATATCTGTTTTGGAGTTGTAACTCATGGTGGATTCTGGCAAGGTCTCATCCCGAGAAACCATTAAGCGAGGACCATCGGTCTGGATTGGTTGGTACGATCGCGTTCGGTAATTGAACCATTGGCCTGAAACAGAGGGAAGCTTGTATTCGCCGGGTCCCCTTGGAATCACAACATACCGAAACGTTCGACTCCCACTTTCGCCGTTGACGTTGATTGCAATGCGGTCCTTGGCCTCCGGATCAAACACTTCGAATTCTCCTGGCCAATTCAGCTTTGGTTCTTGAATGAATTTTAGATTCCCTTGTCCAGAGTACTTGATCTCTACCGTGACCGCTTCATTCTCCTTTGTTTCTGATTCGGACACCTTGATTTGCACGTTGAGTCGCTTGAAGGTCCCCACGAAATCAGATGGTACTGGCTCCGGCAATGGGCGCACTTTAATCTTTACCGGAGGGGCTTGTACAGAGACATTCCTTCCATCAAAAAAGGACGTCCGTAGGTAGCCCGTTAAATTGAATCCTTCGAGGGTGAGATTCCCAGTTTGCTGAGGAAAGAGGACCACGGTTTTGACATTGGCAACGCTGTAGCGTTGGCCAGAGATGACCTGGGGCACCCAGCTCGGATCGGGTTGCCCAATCTCTTCTTTCCAAAAACCAGGCATCTCGGGCACCACATATTCGCGCACATCCAGGTTGTTGGCGCGGTTGAAGATCTTAAATGAGGCAACGATGGGCTCACCAATGAACACGTCTTTGTCCGATACCTCAATCACACAGGCGAGTTCGCCCAATCCTTTTTTGTTTGCTTTTGCTTGATTCTTACCTCCTGGAATCACCTTTAGAATGAAAGGTTTGCTTTTGATGCGACCTTCGGGACTCGTTATAGTCATGGAGGGAACCTGGATGTCTTTTTGAATCACCACTTGGTAAGTGAAGGTGTAAGAAATGGAAGAGCTACTTTTTCCATTAACCCATGAATTGCTCTGATTTGTAGAAGGCCCACCACGGAATTTTAACCCGATAATTTTCGGAGGATCCACCGATACACGGAAATTTTCAAGGGCGAAGGTCAATTGCACGTTTTGACCATACGGCACGGGGTTTCGGTTCACGCTGACATCAAATGACATCTGCGCATGGATTCCCCATCCCGTGAGCATCAGCACACTGAAGACCCAACAACGGATCCAACTTGTTTTGTGCAGCGCGCTTTTCATCACCAATCCTTTTCGATTTTCGATTTCTGTCCTTTGCCTTTCTCTCGCCGCAATTTCGCTTGAATATCACCTTCTTCCCGCTCCAAACTTTCTAAAATCCGTTCCATGTCTTCTGGAGAGATTTGACCTTCCACCTGCTGAGGTGGGGCTGGCTGCTCTTCCGGTTGTCCTTCGCCGTCTTCGCCGTCTTTGCTTTCCTGCTCCTGCTCCTGGTCCTGGTTCTGCTCTTGGTCCTGCTCCTGGTCTTGATCTTGCTCCTGCTCCTGCTCCTGCTCCTGCTCCTGCTCTTGGTCCTGCTCCTGCTCCTGCTCCTGCTCCTGCTCCTGCTCCTGGTCTTGCTCCTGCTCTTGGTCCTGCTCCTGCTCTTGCTCTTGCTCCTGGTCTTGCTCCTGGTCTTGCTCCTGCTCCTGCTCCTGATCTTTCATGCGCATGGCATAGGCCAAGTTGTAACGTGCGGCATCATGGCCAGGGTGGGCACGTAATGCAGATTTATAGGACTCGATGGCTCCATCGATGTCTTGCTCCATAAGCAATGAATTCCCCGTGTTGTGCCATGCATCCGCTTGCATCATGGAGTCACCAGAATCTTGAATGGCGCGTTGAAAAGCTTTACGTGCATCGGTCAATCCCTCTTCTTGGTCCATCAGGGACCGGCCTCGATTGTATGCGGCAAGGGATCCGAGTTCGGGATGGGACTCTCCTTGGGCAAATAAGCTGTCGGCGCCTGATTCACCTGAACGGTAGGCTGCAACGCCATCGATGATTGCCTGTTTGGCTTCGAATTCATTTTGCCCATACACGGAGCTCAATCCGAGTAGACAAGCACCAAGGAGCATCAAAAAGGAATGGGTTTTACTCATCGCCTAAAAGATTTGGAAGTTGAGACAAATAAGTTGCTCCCAATAAGGCTTTCCAACAAAAGCAACAAAATAGCGCCAGCCAAGAATCCACTGAAATAATGGTCATAATCGGTATAGGACAGGGTGGCGATTTCAGCTTGATCTTTGGTTCGAATGGCATCGAGGATGGGGTTAAGGTTGACCATTCCTTGGCCTGCACGGGTAAAGGTTCCATTTCCTGCTTCGGCAATTTGAATCAACGTGGCTTCGTCCAAAGCAGTGACTATCGGATTTCCATCTGTATCCATCTTGAAGCCTTTGGGTCTACCATACCGGTCATAGATGGGGATGGGGGCTCCTCCAGCAGTACCCATGCCGATGGTGTGTACTTCAATGGATTGATTCGCCATTTTGCGTGCGATGGCTGGCGCGTCATCTTCATGGTTTTCACCATCGGTCAGCACCAGAATCAATTTTGATGCCGGGGATTCTAAGTCAAATCCCGCTTGGCAGACTTCCATCGCTCGGCCTACAGCGGTGCCTTGGATTGGAACCAATCCCGTATTCACGCCATCGAGGAAGAGCTTGATGGCTCCGTAATCCGTTGTTATGGGGCATTGCACGTACGCATCGCCAGCGAAGACAACCAACCCCACTCGGTCACCATCCAGTTTCCCGAGCAATCGTTCCACGGTCCGCTTTGCCAAATTCAACCGACTCAAGCCGAGGTCTTCTGCTTCCATGCTGTTCGAGACATCCACGGCCATCATGATGTCGACGCCTTCGCTTTTGACTTCCCGTAAGCGAGCGCCTACTTTGATGTCCAACAATCCCAATAGAGCTGCGGCCATAGCCAAACGCCAAAGGGTGTATTTCCAACCTTGCAAGCGTGGCTTCCAGCGTGGTAAATTTTGGTCCCAAAGGGATTCGTCTGCCAAGCGCCGGGCCCATCGTTGATTGCGTGTATAAGACCAAATGAAGACTGCTAAACTCGCGGGAAGTAAGATGAGCAGTGGCCACCAATGGGGATGCTCTAGTTGGATGTTTGGGGCTACACGCTGCAAGAAATACCAAACCAGCAAAAGCACCAACCAAAAAGCCAGTTCGGTCAAAACCAGCGCAACCGATGTCGGGAAAACGCGGAAACCTGTGGAACGTGATGGCGTCGACTGTTTCATAGGATGGTCCGAATGAAGAGGTGACGTAAAATGAATTCCAAACACAATGCTAGAATCGCTGCAAGGGCAAAGGGGAAAAACTCTTCGGTCCGCTGGTTGTAACGGAGCACGTTGAATTGGGTCTTTTCCAGGAGATCTATTTCTTTGTAAATGCCTTCTAATTTCTCTTGGTTGGTGGCTCGGAAATACCTTCCTCCCGTAATGGAAGCAATGGATTGAAGGGTGGGCTCATCAATTTTGACTTCGACCCAGTCATACTGGAATTTGTTTCCCACCTTCCGGACTGGACTTCGGGCTTTCCCAATGGTTCCCACTCCGACGGTGTACACCCGAATGTCATTGAGTTTGGCCAATTGAGCGGCATCCAAGGGTTCGATTTGCCCTGCGTTGTTCACGCCATCTGTGAGCAAGATGATGACCTTGCTTTCGGCTTCAGAATCCCGCAACCGATTGACCGCTGTGGCCAAGCCCATGCCAATGGCCGTTCCACCTTCGAGCAATCCCGTGTCGAGTTCCTCAATGCCATTCATGACAACACGCTGATCGGTGGTCAGGGGAATTTGGGTAAAGGCTTCACCTTCATACGCCACCACACCAATCCGGTCGTTGGGTCGCTCTTCCACGAATTGAATGGCCACTTCTTTTGAAGCCTCCAGTCGATTGGGGTTGAAGTCTTTGCTCAGCATGGAAGCCGAGAGATCCATGCTCAGGACGATGTCAATGCCTTCCCGAGTGAAGTCCTCGATGGAAGAGGAAGATTGAGGGCGTGCCGCAGCGA
>JAPKCA010000167.1 GCA_028823145.1 Flavobacteriales bacterium | reverse complement strand
GTTGGCGCGGCATTGTCCTTGGTTACTATGGTAGGTGCAACGGCGGGAATCATTCAATTATTTGCTCCGCTTTTCGCGAAACAAGCGGAAGCCATCCGAAACTTAAACCCGCAACAGATCCGCCTGCTTTTCACGAGACTCTCTAACTGGATCGACCATGATTTACAAGCAATTAACTTGAGTGGGTCAGAAATGACCAACAGTGAATTTCTGCTTAGTCAACTTCAAAATTTGGTGCAAATTGATGGCGTTGGCAGTTTGTTTGGGGAACTCATCGCAAAACTCGGAGATGGATTCATCGCGCTATTCTCCATCTTGTTTATGGCGTTTTTCTTTCTAAAGGATGGCGCTTTGTTTCGCAACATGATTGAAGCTGTAACGCCAGACACACTGACATCCAAGGTCCAGTCAATCATATCGCGAACGAGCGAATTGCTGACCCGTTATTTTGGCGGGCTCGTTATTCAAGTAATCATCATAACCACTCTGGTTTCGATTGGCTTAGAAATTGTCGGTGCAGAACATGCGTTTCTCATTGGCTTCATGGCCGGAATTTTCAACTTAGTTCCGTACATCGGCCCGATGGCTGGAGCCTGTTTAGGACTGGTTCTGGTCGTTACATCCCACACAGGAAGTTCTGAAAGCATTCCCCTGCTCTTCGGATTAAGTTTAATGGTATTCGTCCTGGTCCAGTTGGTTGATAATTTTTTCACCCAACCCATCGTCTTTGCCAATCGCGTCCATGCGCACCCTCTCGAGATATTCATGGTCATCAGCATAGCTGGCAGTCTAGCAGGAGTTGCAGGCATGGTATTGGCCATTCCAACATATACCCTATTTCGAATTGTTGCGCAAGAGTTATTCAGCGGATTCAAAGCCATTGACCGGCTTACCCAAAATTTGCAATAAGGCCCTAGCTCCATTCATCATTGAACAAGATGTCCACAGATAGCGTTTGGTCTAGTTTATGGTCCTAACTTTATACCCCGTATTCAAACCTTTGGATTCGGGAACATGCAACAACCACCTTCTTCTAGCGACAAAGCGAGCACTGTTCGCAATAGCCGATACATTTTTGTCACTGGCGGGGTGAGTTCGAGTTTGGGAAAAGGCATTGTCAGTGCTTCGTTAGCCAAGTTGTTGCAAGCCCGCGGATATTCCGTTACTATTCAGAAATTGGACCCCTACATCAATGTAGATCCAGGCACCCTGAATCCCTATGAGCATGGCGAGTGTTATGTCACCATTGATGGTGCAGAAACAGATTTGGACTTGGGCCACTATGAACGTTTTTTAAACGTGCGCACCACCCAAGCCAACAACATCACGACCGGCCGCATTTATCAATCGGTCATCGACAAGGAACGCAGAGGAGAATACCTTGGACGTACTGTACAAATCATTCCGCACATTACGGATGAAATCAAACGCTGTGTTCAAATTTTAGGTGCCGAATCCAATTACGACTTTGTCATTACGGAAATTGGAGGAACGGTTGGTGACATTGAATCTTTGCCCTATATCGAGGCCGTTCGGCAAATGAAGTGGGAATGTCCCGAGGAAACATTGGTCGTTCATTTGACCTTGATTCCATACTTAGCTGCAGCTGGAGAATTGAAAACCAAGCCCACACAGCACTCGGTAAAGCAATTGCTTGAATTTGGTGTGCAACCCGACATATTGGTCTGCAGAACGGAACATGAATTGAATGACGCCATTCGTTCAAAAGTAGCCCGATTCTGCAATGTTGCTCGCAATGCGGTCATTCAGAGCATCGATGCCGAAACGATTTACGATGTGCCTTTGCTGATGCAGGAGGAAAAGTTTGATGAAGTTGTTTTGCAAAAACTGGGAATTGCGATTTCGGATGAGGAACCCGATCTATCGACTTGGAAGAAGTTTTTGACCCAATTCAAAAATCCGAAATACCACGTGCGTGTTGGATTGATTGGGAAATATGTCGAACTCAAAGACAGCTACAAATCCATCGTTGAATCAATGATTCATGCCGGCGCCCATCTCGAAGTGAATGTCGAAATTGACTGGATCCATAGTGAGTCCATTTTCCCTAAAAATGCTGCTCAAAAACTAGGGCATTTGGATGGCATTTTAGTAGCTCCTGGATTTGGGTCTCGAGGGATCGACGGGAAAATAGAAACGGTCCAATTTGCGCGTGAAAATGGCATTCCATTTCTCGGCATTTGCCTGGGCATGCAATGTGCTGTGATTGAATTTGCGCGAAATGTCATCGGTCTAGATGACGCCCACTCCACCGAGATCAAAGAATACGCAGCTGATCCCGTCATCGATTTGATGGCCGAACAAAAGAGCGTCCAAAATATGGGAGGCACAATGCGCTTGGGTAGCTATCAGTGTGATCTTAAAGAGGGTTCCATTGTTCATCAAGCCTATGGAACCACCTCGATTGAAGAACGGCACCGTCACCGATACGAATTCAACAATACGTATCTCGAGCAATTCGAGTCGAACGGAATGATCTCCACGGGAATGAATCCGGAATCTGGCTTGGTCGAAATTGTTGAGATTCCCGCTC
>JAPKCA010000006.1 GCA_028823145.1 Flavobacteriales bacterium | reverse complement strand
CAATCCAGCCAACCAGAGAGCGAAGTGCATCCATCGAATGGTCCAAGGCAGCCGCCCGGTCACTTTCCAAATTTGTGCATTGAGCCAATACGTCCCCGTGAACTCTCCGACGGCCTTGCCTTCTGCTGAGCCATGAACAAAGTGCATGGCGGGATCTAGAACGGCCCGCCCTTCTTCCTGATAATTGACGGCCATCGAGTATGCATCACATTGGCGCCATTGATGCATACCATATGGTGACTCGAAAGACAAATCAGGCCACAAGTACACGATAAATATTAAAATCAACGTCCCCCCAACAAATCGAACATCTGGTGATTGAAACATCCTGGTCATCATGTTATTACTGAGCATTCCCTTGATTTAAGGTGTGCGCTTTTTTCTTCCCATCCGCCCAAATTAAGCGGAACAATTTGAATGACCGTTGCATTCGTCTGCATTCCGTCCCTTTCTTTGCGAACGTTTTCTATCAAGCCCATGTCCAAGAATTTAGTCATCGTCGAGTCACCTGCCAAAGCCAAAACCATCGAAGGTTATTTGGGAAAAGACTTTATCGTTAAGTCGAGCTATGGTCACATCCGAGACCTTCCTAAGGGAAGTGAAAGTGTGGATGTAGACAAAGGCTTTGAGCCAAAATATGTCGTCTCCGATGACAAAAAGCAGCTGGTCAAAGACTTGCAAAAAGCAGCCAAAGCTGCTGATGTAGTATGGCTAGCGACGGATGAGGACCGGGAAGGTGAGGCCATCTCCTGGCACCTGTACGAAACGTTGAAGCTGACGGAAGAAAACACCCGCCGCATCGTCTTCTCCGAGATTACAAAATCGGCCATTCTCAAATCCATTGAGCACCCACGCAAAGTGGATATCAATCTGGTTAACGCCCAGCAAGCAAGACGGATTTTGGATCGATTGGTGGGCTTTGACTTGAGCCCTGTTCTATGGAAAAAGATCAAACCCGGTCTCAGCGCGGGACGTGTGCAATCCGTCGCTGTGCGAATCATTGTGGACCGTGAGCGTGAGATCATGGGGTTCAACCCTGAAGCTGCTTTTCGGATTTCAGGAGAATTTGCGCTGGATACCGCCACCGTCAAAGCCGTGTTGAATAAGCGTTTTCAAAGTGAAGAGGATGCCCATAGTTTTTTATCGGAATGTGTGAATGCCAAATATTCGGTTACTTCGATTGAGACCAAGCCTACGACCAGGAAACCGGCCGCACCATTTACCACATCGACACTGCAACAAGAGGCCTCAAGAAAATTGGGTTTTTCGGTTTCTCGGACCATGCGGGTAGCGCAAACATTGTATGAAGGTGGGCACATCACCTATATGCGTACGGACAGCACCAATCTGAGTGATTTGGCTTTGGAACATGCCGAAGCTGCTATTGGTGATTTGTATGGCGCATCATACCATCAAAAGCGCCAGTTCACTGGCAAAAAAGCCAAAGGTGCTCAGGAAGCACACGAGGCAATTCGCCCATCGGTCATGGCCCATTCCGACGTTAAAGGAGAGCGGGATGTCCAACGTCTGTATGAATTGATTTGGAAAAGGACTGTCGCCTCCCAAATGGCTGATGCCAAGCTTGAGAATACGACTGCAATCATTGATATATCGACCCGAGAAGAGGTGTTTACTGCCAAAGGCCAAGTAATCACCTTCGATGGATTTCTCAAGCTCTACATGGAAGGGAATGACGATGAAGGGGAAGAGCAGGACAAAGATCGCCTGCCCGCTATGACCGTGTCGCAATCCTTGGACCGTCAACGAATCATTGCAACCGAGCGATTCACAAAACATGCCCCGCGGTATACGGAAGCTAGCTTGGTCAAACGCTTGGAAGAATTGGGAATTGGCAGACCATCTACCTACGCCCCTACCATCAGCACCGTTCAAAACCGTGGATACGTCGAAAAGCGAGAGCAAGATGGAACTCCTCGGGATTTCCGAGTGATTCAGCTCGAAAACTCTACGGTGGAAAAGCGAATCGAAACAGAGAACACAGGAGCGGAGCGCAACAAACTCTTCCCGACAGACATCGGCATCGTAGTCAATGATTTTCTCATTAAGCACTTTGATAAAATCATGGACTTCAATTTCACTGCTGATGTTGAAGCCAAATTTGACATTATTGCTCAGGGCCAGATGGATTGGCGGGTGATGCTGAAAGGTTTTTATGTTGGCTTCAAAACGAGTGTTACGGAAACATCAGAGAATGCGGAGCGTGCATCGGGCGAACGGATTCTTGGAGAGCATCCTGAAAAACAAAAGACCATCCTTGTCCGTATCGGACGGTATGGCCCCATCGCACAAATCGGTGGGCCAGATGACGAAGAAAAGGAATTCGCTTCATTGCTGCCGCATCAGAACTTGGAAACCATCACCCTAGAGGAGGCCCTCGAGCTTTTCAAATTGCCACGCAAGTTGGGTGAATTGGATGGTAAAGTGGTGGTAACGGCAATTGGGCGCTTTGGACCATACGTCCGATACGATGGTAAATTCGTTTCGTTGAAAAAAGACAGTGACGATGACCCGTATACCATCACCCTCGAACGGGCAACAGAGCTCATCAAAGCGAAAATCGAAGCTGACGCCAAAGCGTTGATTAAAATCTTCGAAGAGGATGATACCGTCCGGATACTGGAAGGTCGATACGGGCCATACATCAAGGCGGGGAAGAAGAATGTCACCATTCCAAAAACCGAAGATCCGCTGACCATCGATTGGGAACGGGCTCAGGTGTTGATTGAAGAGCACGCCAAAAAACCGCCACGATCAAAAGGTCGAAAGAAAACTTAACTTTTCGTTTTTGGTGGAGTTATTCCCCGTTTTGATGTCAGCAACCTTTTGTGTTCCTGTTCAGATAAACAAGTGGAAACTCGGAAATTCGCCTCATGACGGAAGGCATCTATGACCTCTTCGAATCGGTCAACACTCCCCATTATTCGAATGCGGAAGGTTCACAGCGTATCGCTGACCGAATAGACGTGCACCGATTTGATTATCGGCCGGAACTCGAAGGGGTTCGTGTAGCTATTTTCGGGGTCCTCGATGGACGAAGAAGTGGTGATAACGAGGGCTGTGGAGCGGCCCCACAAGCTGTCAGGGAATGTTTGTATCGGCTGACGCCCCATAGCGGCTGGCAAAACACCATTGACCTCGGTGACTTACGACCAGGAATCACGGAAGAAGACACGGCTGCAGCCGTGGAATCTGTGACCGCAGAGCTTATTCAATTGGGTATCATCCCACTCGTCATTGGTGGCGGTCAAGACCTCACGGTTTCTCTCTACAAAGCTCTCGAAACCTTGGGACAACCAAGCCAAGTGGTAACGTGGGATTCACGACTGGATTTTGGGGCGGATCCCGGGCAATGCACCTCATCTAATTTCATGAATGAGATCATTTTGCATGAACCCAATTACTTGTTCGACTACAACAATTTGGGGCACCAAGGCTACCTGACCGACCCGGATACGATGGAATTGCTGGAAAAGATGCAATTCGAAGCGATTCGGCTGGGAACTGTGTCGGGTGAGCCGGAGGAAATGGAACCAATCCTTCGCGATGCCGACCTCGTTTCCATTGATTGTGGTGTTATTCGGGGAGCCGATCACCCCGCACATGCAAAAGCCGGCCCCAATGGAATCAGTGCGGTAACAGCTTGTCAATTGGCGCGCTATGCCGGCATGAGCGACCAATTAAAAGTTTTAGGGATTTTTGAGCATAACACCGACCTAGATGATCGAGATCGCGGTGCTCAGCTGGTGGCGCAAATACTTTGGCATGTACTGGATGGCGTTTTCTCACAAAAATCAGATTACCCGAAATGCTCGCTCTCCGAATACACCCGGTACGTGGTCGATTTGGAAGAAGTAGATCAAGAAGTCATTTTCTATAAAAGCGGCAAAAGCGATAGGTGGTGGATGGAAATCCCTTACCCAATCATGAAGGGCAATCAGAGACGAAAAACGCAAGTCGTGAGTTGTTCATACACTGCTTATCAGGAAGCCTCCAATGGGAAAATGCCGGATCGCTGGTGGAGCACTTTTCAAAAGCTTGGATAACCCCCCATTTTCATCGCATTGTACCCGATAAATTGCATCGAAATCTCCTGCGAGCATAGCAAGTTTGCGAATTACTCTATATTAGCGTTCTTGAGTGTAGAGCCCCTACACCCATACCTGCTCGAAACCAACTAGTTAACATGACTCGGTATCTCCTTACGATTTGCGCATTGGCGATGTTCTCCGCTGCGATGAACGCCCAACAAGACCCTCAGTTTACCCAGTGGTATATGGAGCCAACATCGTTCAACCCTGCCGCAGCTGGCAACAGTGAATTGACCTGTGTTTCTGGAACATACCGCAATCAATGGCAAGGCTTGGATCGCGATCCAAACACATCGATGCTCACAGCGCATACGTTTGTCGATAAGCTGAGAGGAGGGGTCATGCTTTCATTCTACAACGATGCCTTGGGGCAAGAAGAGAACAACATGGCGCGGTTGGGCTACGCGTATCATCTAGAACCTCTTTCAAACGGAGCTATCATGAGCATTGGTGCAGCCGTTTCCATGTTCAGTAAGAAATTAGGGAATGATTGGATTGCTATTGACGATTATACCCAAGACAGTGCAATCCCGAATGAGGCTACCTCGTCCAGTAGTATCGATTTAGATTTTGGTGTTTTCATCCGCAAGCCCGGATCGTTTTATGCTGGTATTTCCGCGACACACTTGATGGAGCGAGAGCTCGAAGACCTCAGCATCCAACCCAAGCGTCACCTTTATTTTATGGGAGGTTATGATTATTCTCTTGATGGTGATTATCTGGTACTTCGTTCCAATGTCTTATCCAAGACTGACTTGAGCGCTACGATTACGGACATCAATGTCAATGTTCTTTGGAATCAAATGGTATGGGGTGGTGTTTCTTGGCGTCCTGGAGACGCGATTGCCCCTGTTATTGGAATCGAATATGCAATGGAAGACAACCAGCGTTTCAGCAATTCCAAACAAGTTTTCCGACTCGGCTACTCCTATGATTCGACGACTTCAGAATTGAGGAACTACTCTTCTGGATCGCACGAAGTCTTCTTAAGTTATTGTTTCAAATTCCAGACCATTCCTGTACTTAACCGCCTTACCAATCCTCGTTTCCTTTAACCGGGACATACGAATTGGCAACATTTTTCGGTTTAAAACGTATACGAATTTGGACACCTAGCCTGCAAGCAACATGAAAAATACCCTCATCATTCTCATAACCGCAGCCACATTGGTTGGCTGTTATGCTGGTCCTCAAGGGGAACTCGTCGGTGTACACCCCAGAGAACAGTGGATTCAAGTGAACCCCTATGGAATGAATTACATTCACTTGGGATCTTATACCATGGGACCCAGTGACCAAGATGTTCCATTCGCTTTGAATACCAAGGCGAAGACAGTGACTGTCCCATCACTCTATGTCGATGTTCACGAAATTTCAAACAATGAGTACCGCCAATTCGTGACGTATGTGAAGGACTCATTGTTTCGGAATACCCTAGCCGAAGATGACCAAGAAGACTATTTCACAAATGAAGATAACCAGGGTCGTGAGCTCGACCGATTTATCGACAAGGGGTATATCTTGAACTGGGAGAACCCCATTAATTGGGAAGACGAAGATATTTTTGACCTGCTTTATGACGAGTATTTCTTGCAGGGTTCGGACCAATTTTACAACCGTGCTGAATACGATACGAGGAAACTCAACTACCGTTACTGGTGGATCAACTTTGACGCAGCATCCAGCAAGGAGTCGCGGGATGAGGAATTTGGAGAAGTCAATAGCTTGAACCAATTGCATTCGATTCGAGGCCATGGTGATCGCTCTCAGTTTGTGGTGGAAGAAACGATCAATGTCTATCCAGACACGTTGGTTTGGGTTCGTGATTACACCTATGCTTTCAATGAGCCATTGGCGGACAAATATTTTTGGCATCCCGCCTTTGATGATTATCCAGTTGTTGGGGTGACATGGAGTCAAGCCAAAGCATTCAATGCCTGGAGAACGCAAATCATGAATGAATATCGCGCAACCAACGGGCAGACTGAAGTTTCTCGGTTCCGCCTTCCATCAGAGGCCGAATGGGAGTACGCCGCACGTGGAGGCCTAGAGTTGAGCCCATATCCATGGGGTGGACCATATATGCGGAATGCACAAGGATGTCCACTGGCCAATTTCAAACCCATGCGGGGGGATTATGTGGAGGACGGAGGTGCTTACACCGTTCCCATTGCGTCTTTTACACCGAACGATTATGGTTTGTATCAAATGGCCGGGAACGTTGCCGAATGGACGAATACCGCTTTTGATGAGACGGTCTATGAATTTGCGCATGATTTAAGCCCAGAATACAGCTATCACGCATCGGTGGATGACCCGCCGGCTTTGCATCGAAAAGTCATTCGCGGCGGATCTTGGAAAGACATTGGATACTATTGTCAGACTGGAACACGTTCTTTTGAATACAGAGATACCAGCAAAGCATACATCGGTTTCCGAAGTGTGATGAGCTACCTCGGACGAGGAAAGAGTGGTGATCCAGAGGAGTGGAATTAATTCCGCTCCACCCAACGAAAGATGACTCAGCATCCTTCAAAACAGGCGTTAAACAAGAAGTTGAAACCTTAATAAGCAGTTATTGACCATGAAACCAGGAAGTAAAGGTTGGAAAAATTTGATGGCGAAAATGTATGGCATTGGCGCATCGATTGTAATTATTGGAGCATTGTTCAAGATCGAACACTGGGCATTTGCTAGCGAGATGTTGATTCTTGGTTTGGGAACCGAAGCCATTATTTTCTTTTTCTCGGCTTTTGAAAAGCCATTTGAAGAACCAGATTGGTCATTGGTGTACCCGGAATTGGCTATCCCAGCCGATGGGTCATCTCCAAAAAAGGGCATCACAGGTCAATTGGACGACATGTTGACGGACGCAAGTATTAAACCCGAATTATTGGAACGCTTGGGAGACGGCATGCGACATTTGGGCGATCAAGCTGAAAAAATGGGAAAAGCCGCTGATGTTTCATCAGCTGCCAAAGATTATGGCGATGCCCTTGTTGGAGCTTCAACACGCGTGAATGAACTAGCAGATAGTTACGCGCAAGTCAGTGAAACGCTGAGTGGCTTGAAAGACGCACAAACCATGGGAGACACCGTAAGTGCATCCATGAAGCAAATGTCCGAAAACCTTTCATCCTTGAATGATATGTATGGCGCGCAAGTGGAACAATTAACCGTCAACCAGGCATTGTACAAGAATATGGGTGAGATGGTTCAAAACTTGGGTGATTCCATCGAAGACACGAAAGCATACAAGGAGAACATTGCCGTGCTTTCAAAGAACCTGGCATCTCTTAACACGGTTTACTCCAACATGTTGAATGCTATGGGCAAATGAGGTTAATCCTAATCAACCCCATTTATAAGCTTTAAATCATGGCTGGAGCAAAAGAAACAACCAGGCAGAAAATGATCGGTATGATGTACTTGGTACTCACCGCTCTTCTTGCCTTGAATATTTCCAAAGAAGTCCTGAATGGCTTCGTTAAAGTGGAAAACAGTTTGTTATCGACGCAGGCAACCCTAAATGCCAAGGTCAACGAAACAAATTCTGAGTTAGAAACGAAGTACTTGCAAAACCAAGAAAAGGTCCAACCTTTCCGGGATCAAGCACAAATCGTCAATGAACAGGCGAACGATTTGATCGCTTACATCACCGAATTAAAGGCACGTAGCATGGCTTTTTCTGCGGGAGATTATCGGGAAGAAGAGGTAAATAATTTTACAGGCTACCTCGGAAAAGATGCTTCCGGAAAGGATACGGTGCTCAATCTGAAGCACATCAAACAGAAAGATGAGTACATGGCCTTGACTGAATTCATGGTCGGTGGTGAACCGGAATCTCCCAAGGAAGGAGCATGGACAGCCACAGAATTGAAACAGAAAATGGTCGCATTTAGCGATGCAACCAAGGCTATTTCATTCAAAGATAACCTTGGAAATACCCGAACCTTGCCCGAACATCTCCAGGAACAATTGGACGAGATGTTTGAATTTGGGACGGAAATGGAGGATGGAAAGGAAGTGCTTTGGGAGGCCGCTAATTTTTATGACGTACCTCTCGCTGCAGTGATGCCATTGATGACCAAGATGACCTTGGACATTCAAGATATCCATGAAGACATCTTGGCGTGGTTGCTAGGCAGTGTGGATGCCAAAGCATACAAGTTTACCAACTTGATTCCTCTCGTTGTGCCTGAGTCCAACTACATCTTACGTGGCGATACATTCAGGGCTGATGTCTTGCTCGCTGCATTTGATGGAACCAACCCTCCGGATATCTTCATCGATTCCCAAAAATGGAATACCCGGGATTCCACACAATTGGATATCGAGGATATCGAGAGTTTACCCATCGGTACTGATGGATTGGGAAAGTTGCGGATATCGACAAAAGGCATGGCTTTAGGCGATGTGAACTACAAAGGACTCATTCGATTCCAAGGGCCCGACGGCAATGTGGAACCGTATGCTTTCTACACACCATCGTTCACGGTGGCAGAACCCGCTTTGGTGGTTTCTCCAACCAAAATGAATGTTTTTTATCGAGGCGTTCCAAATCCGGTTGAAGTCTCTGTTCCTGGTGTTCCTGGCGACAAGCTTGAGGTTCGCATTAGTGGAGACAACAAGATTAGAAAGCAGGGAGATGGAACCTACATCGTCGAGCCAGGGAAATCAAAAGAGGCGAAAATTACGGTGTCTGCGACTATGCCCGATGGAAGCAAAAAAACCTTGCCTGCCAGTGACTTTCGTGTGAAACGGATCCCTGACCCAGTGCCTTCCTTTGCTGGCAAGACACCCACTGATCGTACCATCTCCAAGAATACCGTACTAGGCGCCCCTGGCGTAAGTGCTAAAATGCAGAGTTTCGACTTTGATGTCAAAGTCACGGTCAAAAGCTTTAGCATATCGGTGAGCCGCGATGGTGCACTGGTCGAACGCAAGTCCAATAGCAATCGTTTGACTTCGGACATGTCAGAATTGTTGAAACGAGTCGGGCGCGGAAACGTCATCTACATTGAAGACATCGTGGTTTCCATGCCAGACGGCACGGAGCGTCAACTCGCTCCAATGAAATTGAAAGTAGCCTGATAAAATCAGAAAACATGCGCATATTCACATCCACCCTATTCCTGATTGCTTCGTTTGTAGCGACCATTGGAACGAGCCAAGCTCAGGTGTCCAATGTACTCGACGGAGCCTACGTCAAAGAGTCCAACATCACCAAGCGTGTCGTGCCTTACCCGTACCTACGAGAATCGGATGTGATGTATACCAAGCGCATCTGGCAACAGATTGATCTAAGGGAAAAAATCAATCATCCCCTTTATTATCCAATTAGGCCGATCGCCGATCGCAAGAGCCTATTCGATGTTATCCGACACGCTCTATTGGAAGAAGGTTCTTTGGTCGCATATAGCACAGGACCGGCTGGTGATGATGATGAATTTCGCTATCCCATGTCTCCCAATCAAGTCGATTCTATTCTCAACCCGACCGTTTTGATTCCTGATTTCGACCTCGACACAGGAGAAAAAATTGGTGACCGTCCTGAAAAGCGCCCCATTGAAGCACAAGCAATTTCTAAATACCTCGTCAAAGAAGATTGGATTTGGGATCGCCAGCGTGGTGAGCGCTATGTCCGAATCATTGGTATTGCTCCACTATGGCAGGAAACTGATAGCGAAGGCGAATTGAAAGCTCCTCAGACATTGTTCTGGTTGTACTACCCAGAATGTCGCTATGTATTCGCAAACGCTGCGGCTTACAATCCCATGAATGACTCACAGCGTCGAACGTTTGAGGACATTTTCCAAAAGCGCTTCTTCAACAGCTTTGTTGTCAAAGAGTCCAACGTATATGATCGTTCGATCGCTAGCTACGCCTTGGGATTGGATGCACTGGCAGAATCTCAACAGATTAAGCATGATCTGTTCCTCTTGGAACATGATTTGTGGCATTATTAATCACTTCTTTCGTTTTTTCTGAAAGCCGGTCCCTCAAGGACCGGCTTTTTTTATGCCGTTCAATGAACGACCTTTGCCGACTCTCATGCTCAACCTATCCAACGTCTCCGTCCATTTTGGCCAACGCACCCTTTTCGAAGGCCTCGACCTTTTTATTGGGAAACGTGAACGCGTTGGACTTGTCGGCCGCAATGGGGCGGGCAAATCTACTCTGCTGAAAATCATTGCTGGTGAAACCAAACCCACCACAGGGATTATGGCTATGCCCAAGGGCACCCAAATCGGTTACCTACCTCAAGAGATGTCCCACAATGAGGATGCAACCATCCTAGAAGAAGCTAGCAGCGCATTTGAGGAAGCAAAAGAGTTAGAACAGCGGGTCGAAGACCTTTCCAAAGAACTCAGCGAAAGGGAGGACTATGAGTCGTTGGAATACGCCCGGATCATTGAAGACTTAACCGATGCCAATGAGCGAATTGATCTTCTTGGAGGGGCGAGTTTAGAAGAACAAGTGCAACGCATTTTGCAAGGACTTGGTTTTGCCACCAATGACATGAGCCGAAAGATGCACGAATTCTCCGGCGGATGGAAGATGCGTGTTGAACTAGCTAAATTGCTCTTGCGCAGTCCGGACTTGTTGCTGCTTGACGAACCGACCAACCACCTTGATATTGAAAGCATCGAATGGCTCGAGAGTTTTCTTGTGCAATCCCCGAGTGCCATCATTCTGATTTCACACGACCGCACCTTTCTGGACAAGCTCACCACCCGGACCATTGAAATCACGCCGTTGAAGTTGTTTGATCACAAAGCAGCGTACACGGCATACCAAATCTGGAGGGAAGAAGATCGAGCAAGACAAGAACAGGCCTTCAAAAATCAGCAGAAATACATCGAAGAAACCGAAGTGCTCATCAACAAGTTTCGCGCGAAGAAGAACAAAGCTGCATTTGCACAATCCTTGATTAAAAAACTTGCCAAGCTAGAGCGCTTGGAAGTCGACGCATCTGATAAAGCAGACATTCGATTCCGATTTCCAGCTGCACCTCGCTCTGGAAAGGTGAGTATCGAAGCTAGTCAACTTCAAAAACGGTTTGGTGATTTAGAAGTCTTCGATAACCTTGACTTCATTTTGGCACGTAAAGAAAAAGTTGCGTTGGTCGGAAAGAACGGCGCTGGCAAAACCACTTTAACTCGCATTTTCCTTGAACTCGAATCCTATGAAGGGCATTTGAATATCGGGCACAACGTGGACATTGGTTATTACGCCCAAAATCAAGCGGAAGAGCTGGACGGCAACTTGACGGTATTTGAGACGTTGGATGAAGTGGCCGTTGGGGATATCCGCAAACAACTACGAAGCATTCTGGGGGCTTTCCTATTCTCCGGGGACGATGCTGAGAAAAAAGTAAAAGTGCTTTCAGGGGGAGAAAAAGCCCGGTTAGCCCTCTGTAAATTATTGCTCCATCCGTATAATCTCCTCATTCTTGACGAGCCTACCAATCACTTGGATATCCGAGCAAAAGGGGTGTTGAAAGAAGCACTGCAAGCGTATGACGGGACGCTCATCGTGGTGTCACACGACCGTGATTTCTTATCCAACCTGACCGAGTTGGTCTACGAAGTGACCCCTCAAGGGTTGAAACAATACATTGGTGACATCCATTCATTCCTGCACGAAAAGCACGCGGCCAGCATCGCCGCCTATGAAGCCGGGAATCCGCATAACGTCCACATCACCAAAAAATCAATCGCGAAAACCAACGACCAGCCCAACTCTGCGAAAGGTGCAAGCGAAGAACTTTCTTATACGGAACGGAAAGCCCGTGACAAAGCGGAGAGAAAGCTTCGGAATCAACTCGGCCGATTGGAAGGAACCATCCAAGAAAAAGAAGCCCTCATCAAATCAATGGACGAAGAGATTGCGCAAATGGACCCGAATGCCCGACAGGAACTGACGGAGCTTGCTTACCGTTATGAGGCCACTCAAAACGAGCTAAATGTCGCCTTGGAATCTTGGACTCAGACCGGAATTGACCTCGAAGCATATTGTTGAGCTCTCTGTTTTTTGTTGATAACCTCTGTTTATAAAACAGGCTAAATCCTCGATTTTGACCTTTTAATACTGCAACCCTTGGCGCATTTTCGTCGTATGCAGCACATGAAGTCTTTTGCCCTTTCCTTGGTTTTTTCAGGCATGGCCCTTTGTGCCACTGCTCAGAATTCCCCACTCTCCGCTGGCTTTCATTTTGGAGGGGCCAATTACCTGGGTGAAATCGGAGGCAAATACGACCCCCGGGCATCTCTGCTCGATGCTGATATCCTGACCACTTCGCCCGCTTTAGGGGTCTTTTTGCGCTACGCCGCCAATGATAAAATTCGGATTTCCGGTGAGGTCAACTTCGTTCACATCCGCCAAGAAGACTCGTATGCGGAAGATCCAGCTCGAAGAGCACGGAATTTGAATTTTCGAAACCGCATGTTTGAATTTGGGTTCCGAACAGACTTCTCTGTACTTCATATCGCTGACCGCCGAGGCAATCGCGATTTCACCCGACCTGGTCGATTGTCCTTCGATGTTTTTGTCTTCACCGGAGTCTATGGTGTCTTACACAATCCGCAAGCCCAGGTGACGAATGACCCAAACAACGAATGGGAAGATCGCTTTTATGACTTGCGTCCGTTGAGAACGGAAGGTCAAGTGGAAGAATACGCCTCGCTGATTGCCGCTATTCCGCTCGGATTTGGAATTGAATTTGGCATGGGAGATGGCTGGACCTTTGGTTTCGAAGCCTCATGGAGAAGCACCTTTACCGATTATCTAGATGATCTCTCTTCCATGTATGCTGATCCTTCGATGCTAACTCCGTTAGCTGAAGCTATTAGTAGCCAAACCAGCGTGGACGTGATTTCAGCCATCAACGATCCGAGTTCAGGAACCGTTGGCAACCACCAATACAGTGAAGGTGGAACGTACCGTGGAAACCCAGAGACCAACGATAGCTATGGAACTTTGCAGTTCACCTTCTCCAAGTCGATTGATACTCGGAGTTCATTCGAACGTGCACTGGATCATATTTCCAAGCGGAAATAATTAACTCAGATAGGAGCGCCAACGCTCGAGGATTTGCTGAAAATCCTCCGGTAATTCTGTTTCAAAGACCATCCTCGCAGAGGTGCCTGGATGAGTAAACGTCAATGATCGCGCATGCAGAGCCTGCCGCGGCAAGATTTGAAAGCAGTTGTGAAGAAAGGACTGATACTTGCCTCCCAATACTCCTTTAACGGCTCTGTTCCCTCCATACTGGTTGTCACCGAACAACGGATGTCCCATGTGTTGCAAATGGACACGAATTTGATGTGTTCGTCCCGTTTCAAGCTTGCACTCGATGAGGGTCACTGGACCCAATCGCTCTAACACCTTGAAATGCGTTGTTGCATGTTTGCCCTCTGAGCCGTCCGCGTACACCTCTTGAATCTTGCGGTCTCGTCTGCTTCGTCCAATGTGGCCTTCGATGGTGCCATCCGCTGCTATGTCACCCCAGACCAACGCGAGGTATTTCCGATCCACGGTTCTTTCAAAGAATTGCAGACTCAAATCTGCCATGGCTTGTTCCGTTTTACCCAAGACCATCACACCCGTCGTGTCTTTGTCCAATCGATGAATCAAACCTGGGCGTGGAATGGTCTCCTCCCTGTTCGGCGCATGCTCAAGGCTAGGCGATGATGTATCGGGTGGCAAGTCCAATTGCTGCTGCTTCAAGTGCCACGCTACCCCGTGAACTAAGGTGCCCGTGAAATTGCCATTGCCTGGATGGACTACCAATCCCGACGGCTTAACGAGCACCAAAACCTCCTGATCTTCATGCAAGATTTCCAATTCCATGGGTTCAGGAACCAGCACAAATGTCTGCATCGGCTTGGGCAACTCGATGGTTACCACGTCATGTGCTTTGACCTTGAAATTGGGTTTTACCGGCTCACCATTCACACGCACATAGCCTGATTTCGCAGCTAATTGAAGCTTAGATCGTGACATATGAGCAACCAAATTGGTCACATACTTATCCACGCGCAATGGTTGCTGTCCTGAATCGGCTACCAACCGATGATGCTCAAATAATTCCTCCGCCCCTTCGTCTTCTATCTCAGGCGAATCCTCCATTTCGTTTGCTTGCATCCTATTCAATCAATATTCGCGCCGTGGCTCCTCCATCTACTCGCAAAACATACATGCCAGGCGCACACATCGCAGTCGACAGTTGATGCACACCGGCTGTCAACCAATTTCCCGACGCGACCCTCCGACCCGAAATTTCCCACAAATTCCAGGATCCTGGAACGGTGACAGCCACCGAAACTTCACCTGACTTTGAAGGATTGGGGTAGACCCAAAGTGCGTCCCCACCTGCCTCAATGGCCCACTGCTCCACCTCCGTCCAAGTCTCCGTCTTTCCTGCCCTTAAAATAGGACGCAACATGACCGACCCAGCTATCTCCGAGGCGCTCCATTGCCCTCCCAAACCCAATTGGTAGTGCAGCTGACCCACATTGGCATTCGTGTTTTTGTCCAATCCGAAATTGAGGAACGCTTCACTTCCCTGTACCAAACCCACGTGGACTAAACCATCCACAGGAATAGGTTGGTCATATTCATAGTAGGCAAATAGATCATACCCATCCGTAAAGTACTGTGGGGTATGGAATTGGTAGTTTTCAGCCAATTCTACTCCCGGAATGCCCGCACTATCCGCCCAAGCTCTCAATAGAAACGTTTCTACATCTGAGTTCGTGTAATAGGGTGTGAAATGAATGGCCAATCCCAACAACGTGTCCGGTTGAGCAATCGAATAGCGCATGGCTATTTTTCCTCCTGCAGCCGTCAATGAATAAGCCTTCTCAGCAGAGCCATCATCGTATGCGTAGTCATTGATGAAAACTTGTTGAAACGTTATGCTATCATTGTCTGGAACACCCACTTTTTCCTGATGAAGCATGCCGATTGAGCTCTCCCAAAAGCTCACATCGAAAATTGCGCAAGAATCATTCACACTTGAATCGAAAACAAAATCATCCCCCTGAGGGTTATCCCCCACGTAAAACCCTGTGGTGAAAAAGGTCTCTGTCGCAACGTTCGTGTTTTGAAAAAAGTTCTCATTGACTGAAACTTGCCCGGCATAATCCACCGTAAATCCTGTTTCAATATTGTCCGCCTGAGTGGTGCTCAAGTTTCGCTGAAACGTGGTCAGACTATCCCTCATGAAAAATGCGGGATCCGATTGGAAATGAATCCACGGCATCCGAGTGTAGTCCCTTAGCAGGGTGTTTACGGGTTCGTAAAACGCAATCTCACTTACAACTTCAAAGACTGACGGGTCCATTTGGTCATTTAAAAACACATAATCCAAATGCCATAAATCGACGTTGCCGCCTAACGCTCCAAAATTTCGAAAGCGAAATTGAAAGCCGTTCGATAAATAAACTGGGTCATCAACAGAAACAAACACCCGTTCAAAAGTCTCTGTTTGCACACTGTCCGTCGACCAAACTTCTGTCCAGAAATCTTCACCCGACACATCGTCCGTAGACTTAAACTCCAAGACCAACTCATCCTCCATGGGGTCAGGAGCATTGCCTCGCCCTCCCCCTTGAACATAAAACATCAAATGAATATTGGATTCTGGAAAGTATCCACCCAGAGCAATTGGCAAAGACGTCAACGTATCCGCCCACCCTGAGGTGTTGACGTCATTAAAACTATACGGGTACCCATCCCCGTCCAAACCATCCAAAGTGGCCACGCCAATTGTCGGCGGAAGCAGCGCGAAGGTCTGTGTGATCCTTGCAGACGCATTTTCCCAACGATGATACGTTTCAAAACCAACCCCCGATGCATTGGGAATGGAGGGCGTTGAAAAATCATCAAAAAAAGGCAAGCTCATGCCTCCCCCTCGGTTGACTTGTAACGCAAACTCTGGCCGAGCCATCTCCTTTGTGGACGCCTCCATTGGCACCACCCATAAATCACGTTCGTATTCCGCAGATTGACTCCAAGCTTGTCCCGCAACGACACATAACATTGCGCAGAGAACTCCCATCTGAATTCGGATTCTATCCGAGAAAAAAAGCGTCACTTTCATGTCCGTTTGAAAATTCAATGTTGCGAAGGGAACAGCTCTCTAGAATCCCCGCGAAGTCCAAGGTACAAATCTAATTCCGTGCCGGCCGGAACCCGTTGATTCATGCGAGGCTTCAGATGTTGGTTCAAAATCGTGGCCCGAGCAGAATCTGAGGCATCTTCCACCGATTCAGCATATTCTACCAAACCTAAGCTCAATTTTGAATGCTCCAAAACGCGTCGCGCCGAGTCCAAGTTTAATCCCTTCAAATTTGGAATACGAACCATTTCATCGGTTGTTGTACCCGAAATGAGGCGAATCCGACTGCCGCGTGGCAACCGGCTCTCGGGATTTAAAAGCCGCCCCCTTCTATCTTCCAACCGGATCACCCTTCCAACCAAAGCGATGTTTGGCTCTTCGCGTTCTTCAACGACAAATCCCTTGTTCGCCAATATGATTCTTGCGATGGTCAGGTCTTGCCCTTCCATCACAGATAGTTTCTCATCTGGTGGGGTACTTCGGTAAGTGGTGAGGTAAACTTTTCGGCCAGACTTGATTCCCGATCCCGCAGGAGGGATTTGTTCGATGACTTCAAAGGCTCGTCCACTCCTACTGTAAACACTGTCCAGATGCACCGCTTCTAGACCCATAGCAAGCAGTGCCTGTTCCGCTTCTTGAAGCAGCGTTCCGTGTACTTCTGGAACGTTCTGAGATGCCCCATGACGGCTGTAAAAGTGAAGGAAAATCCATGTGCTACCCAATACCAAAACCCAGACAAAAGCCAATCGAAAGATGGTTCGAATAAATGATCGACTAAAGAAGAATTGGATCCACTGCTTCATCTGTTGCTCAAACGAAAAGATTCGGTTACTGGTATGCGGTTCAGAAATTCATTAAGCCAACTCCTCAGCAAGGGCATTGTCATACGTGTTCCGCCATTCTGCACAAAAACCAAACGGTTTGGCGTCTACCTCAATCTTTCCTTTGGTTACATGACCTAGCAGGATAACCGGCAAATCAAATTCCTCGATGACATCCAAAAAGGTGTCTTGCTGCATTTCCGTACAAGAAACTACGATTCGCCCCTGTCCTTCTCCAAACAAAAACGCGTCCAATCGGATTTCATCATCCGTCACAATATCAAAGCCCAGTCCACGGGGCATTCCCATCTCAAGCAATGTGACAAACAATCCGCCATCCGCCACATCATGCGCAGACTGGACACAACCCCGCTTAATTGCAGTACGCACACCTTCGTGCACTTTGCCTTCCATTTCCAAATTCAAATACGGTGCCGGCGAACGATCAACTCCCACGATGGTGCTCAAGTATTCGGATGCATTCATGCATGACGTTACCTCCCCCATCAAAAAGAGCAACTCTCCCTTTTCCTTAAAATCCAAGGACATATGATCCTTTCGATTCTCCAACACCCCCACCATGCCAATAGTCGGAGTAGGAAAGACCGCAACTGACGTCCCATCGGGCTGAGCCGATTGATTGTAAAAGCTCACATTGCCTCCTGTCACCGGTGTGCTGAAATGGCGACAAGCACGCCCCATACCTTGGATTGCGTGCACGAATTGCCAATACACCTCCGGGTTATACGGATTGCCAAAATTGAGGCAATTGGTAATCGCGCTTGGCACGGCACCGGTACAACTGATGTTTCGAGCTGCTTCTGCCACCGCGATGGCCGTGCCGATTTCCGGATCCATTTCCACATATCGCGCATTGCAATCAACCGTCAATGCCAGGGCTTTTTCTGTACCACGGACGCGAACCACTGCCGCATCGGAAGGTCGGTTCGTAGTGCGGTTCAAGGTGCCAACCATGCTGTCATATTGTTCCCAAACCCATCTTTTGGAAGCGATGTTGGGCAATTCAATCAGTTTTTCTGCGATTTCAAGCACCTCACTGAGGTCCGGAATGGGCACAGCACTCGGATCCCAAGCTTGCGCTTCAGCAAACCACGCAGGCTCCGTGTATTCCCTTTCGTAAACGGGAGCTCCTCCACCGAGAATCAACGTATCCCCTGGGACTTCGGCAATTAATTGCCCATCCTTAAAGTACCGTAGTTGGTTGCCTTCGGTGATGACACCGATTTCCACCGCATGCAAATCCCACTTTTCGAAAATACCTTCAACCACCGCTTCTTGGCCCTTATCCACGACCACAAGCATCCGTTCTTGGGACTCGCTTAACAGGATTTCAAAAGGCTCCATATCCTGCTGACGCAAAGGAACCTTATCTAGATACACATCCATAGCTACACCCCCTGCAGCGGACATCTCTGAAGTAGAACAGGTAATCCCCGCAGCTCCCATGTCCTGCATTCCCCTGACCGCATCAGTCGCAGCCAACTCGAGAGTGGCTTCCAACAAAAGTTTTTCCTGGAATGGATCACCGACCTGCACCGCAGGCAAATCTTCGGCACTATCCGCCGTGATGTCCTTCGATGCGAACGACGCCCCTTGGATACCATCCTTTCCCGTGGCGGACCCAACGATGTAGACAGGATTCCCAACACCTGTTGCCGTTGCGCTGATGATTTTATCGGTTTCCACGATGCCAACAGACATGGCATTGACCAAAGGGTTCACTTGGTAACACTTATCAAAAAAGAGTTCTCCGCCAACAATGGGCACACCAAAACTGTTTCCATAATCTCCGATCCCTTTTACCACTCCCTCAAGCAACCACTTGGTTCGGGGATGATCCAAACTCCCAAACCTCAAACTATTGAGCTGAGCAATAGGGCGAGCACCCATGGTGAAAATGTCCCGATTGATTCCTCCAACTCCCGTGGCAGCACCTTGATACGGCTCCAATGCCGATGGATGGTTGTGCGACTCGATTTTGAAAGCACAGCCCAAACCGTCTCCAATATCCACAATTCCCGCATTTTCCTCTCCCGCTTTGACCAACATGTGGTCCCCTTCTTTCGGTAAAGTTTTGAGCCATTTAATGGAGTTTTTATACGAGCAATGCTCGCTCCACATAACCGAATAAATGCACATCTCCGTAAAATTCGGTGTGCGACCCATAATGGAAATAATCTCTTCAAACTCCGCGGGGGTCAAACCCATTTCTTGCGCTTGTTCGAGAGTAGCAATGGCTGTAGAAGCTTGCATAATTGGCATGTTTTAGCGCTCAAAAATACGTCCACTCAAGGGGGTTTCCCTGTTCCATCTTCATCAATTGTTCACCAAAATAGGAAGGTTTGTGAACGACGGCGGGAGCGGTGGTGGTTTCATCAATTTCTTATGCATTTCCTGTGTTGTAATTTGGGGCCCTATGAGGGCAGTTATCCAACGAGTTCAATCAGGAAGTGTTACCATTGATGGCCAAGTCGTCGGTGCCATTGATTTGGGATTGGTCATCCTTGTCGGCATCGAAGATGCAGATGGAATGGACGATGCCCGTTGGCTCGCCGCCAAGATCGCGGCATTGCGGATTTTCTCTGACCGCGACGGAAAAATGAACCTCTCCATCATCGAGGTGGGAGGCCGTGCGTTGGTCGTTAGTCAATTTACGCTGCACGCTAAGACCAAAAAAGGAACCCGCCCGAGCTTCATTCACGCCGCCAAGCCCGATCACGCCATTCCGCTATACGAAGCCTTCATTCGGGAATTGGAAGCCGAGCTCAAACAGCCCATTGCCTCCGGGAAATTTGGCGCAGATATGCAAGTCGCTCTTGTCAATGACGGCCCCGTGACCATTTGGATTGACACACAAAACAAATCATGACCGAATCCTCTCCGACCCTCCGGGAAACTCAAGAACAAGTGGACCAGTGGATTAAAACGATTGGCGTTCGCTACTTCAGTGAGCTGACCAACATGGCCCTCCTCACGGAAGAAGTCGGGGAACTCGCGCGCATCATGGCAAGACGCTACGGTGACCAAAGTGAAAAACCATCTGATTCAGGAGCTGACCTCGGGGATGAAATGGCCGATGTCTTGTGGGTTCTCTTGGCTATGGCCAACCAAACAGGCATTGATTTGACAGACGCTTTTGCCCAGAATATGGAAAAGAAATCTTCCCGCGACTCGGAGCGGCACCAAAACAACCCGAAGCTGCAACCATGAGCCAACATGCAATGAAGACATCTTACCTGACCCTTATTTGGCTCACATTGAGCTCGCTGATTTCCATTCAACCCGCTTTGGCTCAACGCAAGGCCTCCAAATCTCTTCTAAGTCCCACACCTGCCGAGCATCGACTCATCGTCGGAAACCAACGCGATGCAGCAGAAGTAGCTTCGTGGACCTCCGGACTGCCATTGCGCTGTGTCGGGCCAACCATCATGAGCGGCCGTGTTGCAGACATCGCTGTGATGCCCGGAGATGGAAGCGATTTCTATGTGGCCTATGCCTCTGGCGGACTCTGGCACACGACCAACCACGGAACGAGCTTCGAACCGTTGTTTGATGATGCCTTGAGCATCACGCTTGGCGCAATTGCTGTTCACCCAAACACCCGCCGTATTTGGGCAGGAACGGGTGAGGTCAATTCATCTCGAAGTTCATACGCTGGCACGGGCATCTACACCAGTGACGATGACGGACTCACTTGGGAGCACAGAGGACTTGAAGACACCCAGCACATCGGTCAAGTCGTTCTCCATCCAGGCCAGCCAGAGGTGGCATGGGTCGCAGCATTGGGGCCGCTCTATTCTGACAATCATTCAGGCGGAGTGTACCGCACCCAAGACGGTGGGGAATCATGGGATCTCGTATTGAAATCTCCAGGAATCATGGGTAACGCGGGAGCAGTTGACCTGATCCTAGACGAATCCAATCCCAATCATCTATTTGCCGCAATGTGGGATCGAACACGAAGAGCATGGGATTTTACAGAGAGCGGGAACGGATCAGGTATTTGGGAATCCCGCGATGGAGGATCCACCTGGACTGAATTGAGTTCACTTATGGGGTTTCCTAATGACGTGAACACTGGACGGATTGGCTTGGCTTGGCATGCTGAAGCGCAACAATTGTTTGCATTGGTGGACAATCAATCGCCTCGAACGAACGACGATGATTCCAGTGATGAATACCTCCCCATTGATTTTATCGATATGGACGCCCAAGAATTTGCACAATTGGACTCCACGGCACTTCAAACATTCCTCGAAGAGAATAATTTTCCAGAGGAGCATAACGCGACCGATGTATTGGCACGTGTTGCCAATGGAACGATTGTCCCAAGTGCTTTACACGACTACTTAACCGATGGGAACCGAGCACTATTTGACGCCGAAATCGCGGGAGCAGAAGTCTACCGCTTGGACTTCAATGGGGATGCGGCTGCAGTCTCCTGGAGCAGAACGCACACTGAACCCCTCGAAGATGTTTGTTACACATACGGGTACTATTTCGGCCTTATTGAGGTTGACCCTTCCGACCCCACGCACCTCTGGATTGCGGGGGTCCCTCTGATTCAATCCAAAGATGGCGGTGCGACGTGGTCATCCATCGGAGCTTCGAATGTGCATGTGGACCATCATTTTTTATGGGCAGATCCTATGCGGCCTGGGCATCTCATCAACGGCAATGACGGAGGCGTCAACATTTCATGGGACAGCGGGGAACATTGGATCAAATGCAACAGCCCCGCGGTTGGGCAATTTTACACGGTAGAAGTCGATGATGCAGAACCGTACCAGATTTATGGTGGATTGCAAGACAATGGAACCTGGGTCGGCCCATCAAATTATAGGTTCTCCCCGGGATGGCATCAAAATGGCCGCTACCCTTGGGAGTCGATTGGAGGAGGGGATGGCATGCAAGTTGAAGTAGACCCCCGCAATCCAACGGTCGTGATTACAGGATCTCAATTCGGGTGGTACAACCGCATCGATCGTGAAGCTGACGATTACACCAGCATTCATCCACATCACGCACTTGGCGAAAAACCGCTACGCTGGAATTGGCAAACCCCCATTTGGCTCAGCCGGCACCAGCCTGACATCCTATTTATGGCCTCCAATCGCTTTCATCGGTCATTCGACCAAGGCAGATCGTGGGAAACCCTCAGCGAAGATCTGACCCGCGGAGGGAAACCTGGAAACGTTCCGTTCGGGACCATCACCACACTGCATGAGAGTCCGATGCGATTCGGCCAGTTGGCCATCGGAACGGACGATGGCATCATCCAAGTGAGCAGAGATGGCGGATACCACTGGAACAGCTTATCCTCACCTATTCCTCAAGACCCCACCAAAGAAAGAACCCTGTGGGTAAGCGAAGTGCTTTGGAGTGCCCATGAAACCAACCGGTTGTATGTGGCACTCAACGGATATAGGCTCGATCACTTCGAATCGTGGGTTTTCACTACCAACAACGACGGCCGAACGTGGGAACGACTTGGAAGGTCTGATCAGAATGGTGGTCTTCCCAGCGAACCCGTCAATGCATTAGCGGAAAGCTCGAGTCGAAAAGGCGTTCTCTTTGCAGGAACAGATGGAGGTGCTTTTGGCTCTTTCGATGGTGGCAATACGTGGGGATCTGTTCATCCGGACATGCCCCATGTACCCGTTCATGATTTGGTCATTCAAGAAAGGGAAAACGACCTGGTCATGGCCACCCATGGACGGAGCATCTGGGTCCTGGAACTCGATGCGATGTGGCAAAATTGGCCCTCCGACTTGTCATGGGATGAAGCCCGGAAGGACTCGGTTGCATTGACAGGTCTTGAAGACATCATCTGGGAAGACAACTGGGGGGAAAAAGGATGGGCTTGGAGTGACCCACGGGATCTGACAACATCCGTTGCGCTATATAGCCCCAAGAAACTGGATGCTCAGTGGGTCATTCGGATAGATAGCACACAACAGATCTGGAGCACAGACAGCATTTCCATTCACAAAGGATGGCAGTCAATCGACATCTCGCTTCAGCAACAACCCCTCGAGGGATTGTCGGATTATCCAACGCCAGGAGCATACACGGTTGAACTACAGGACTACAATGAGCAAATCATCTCCTCTGCACCCCTCATCATCAAAGAAGAAGAAGATTGATTCAAAACGACGCCAAACGCACGGCATCCGGTATGTGACAAACTGGAATTGGGCGCATTTTATGTTGATTCGCTAAGTGCAGTCTCTGGTATATTTCCATGACCTCCACTTGGCGTGGAGACCACCCATTCTTGGCTTTCCCGACATGTTCCATCGCCCATTCGAGCTCAGGATACGTGGCTCCTATTTGCATTTCATCCGTTCGATCATCCCCCCACAACCCATCCGTTGGCGCCGCTGATTGGATGCTTTTTGGAACATCGAGAAAAGCTCCCAATGCAAAAACTTCGGTTTTCATCAAGTCCGCGATGGGGCTTAAGTCCACTCCCCCATCCCCATATTTCGTATAAAACCCAACGCCAAAATCTTCCACCCTGTTGCCCGTTCCAACGACCAACGATTGCCGTTGCGCAGCAATGGTGTACAACGTCGTCATGCGCAGTCGAGCGCGGGCATTGATGAAAGCCAATCCCTCTGAAGCATCATGGTCTTTTGGGATGGAGTCTGCAAATGCGTCATAAACCGAAGTCAAATCCACTCGACGTTGCTCAACGAGCGGAAATCGATGACACAATGCATCCATGTGCTCAACGGCTCGATTGACTTCATCCGGATGTTGGTGAATGGGCAACTCAACCACCGTTGTGGGAAGACCGGTCAACCCGCAAAGGGCAGATGTCACAGCCGAATCAATGCCACCGCTCACCCCAATGACCCATCCTTTTTGACGGGATTCCTGTGCATAGGATTGCAACCACTGTACAATGTGTTTTACAACAGAATCTGGATTGAATTTCATGGCTTCCATACCCATTAAAACATCACACCAATTGAAAATTCAATCTGACCGGATTTTCCAGCCATGTCCAAGAAATGAGGATCCAGATCTACCTCATAAAGAACACCCCCATCTCCATTGGATTGGATGACTTCAAAGTCTTGGTATTGACTCATGATGCCCATGTTGTAACGAATGCCAATCGCCAACGCTGTAGTGCCTGTGAATCTGCGCTCCATTCCCAGCCCCACAATCAACGCGGGACGAAAAAACCGAGTTTCATTCGATAAAGAACGGTTTCGCTCAATCTTTTCGCCTGCAACTTCGAGCCAGACATCTGCCGAATCTCGCATCGCAACCACTTGCTCCGATGTTGTCGCTTCTGCGCGGACATTCAATCCCAAACCGACTCCAAATTGACCATAATAGGTGGTGTATCCAATCTCCTTCGTACGCATTTTAAAGGTCAATGGAATTTCAACATATTGCAATCGCTGCGTCATTTCGACCCGCTGCACATGATCTATATCCTTCGATTCCAAAAATGTCAAATCACCCCCAGTGTAAAAAACATTGACTCCTGTTCCAATTGCGTACGTCTCTGTGAACATCGCGTCGAATATGAATCCGTAGCCAAAATGCAACTGGGAATTCACCGATTCATGAGAAAAATCCCTTGGAATGGAAAATCCCGCATTGGGAGAAAGGGTCAAACCCAATTGATATCCTTGGCCCTGGGCGCCAATCTCCTGAACCAGCACCAACCCCAAACATGCCAACCAAAAATGGAGCTTGGAATTGCTAAAAATGCGCTTCGACTGTTTCATCTTTGTATTTGTTCAAATCTAATGCGTTCACAGAAGACAACCTGACAAGCACCATGCCAATTCTCACCATTGTATGTTCAAGAAGGCTCGTTCCGAATGTGATCGGCACCCTCCTGTTGATGGGAATCCTTGGATGCGATTCAAATCCATGGGCCGTTTCCCCTAGCGAGATTCGTTTGAAACAAACCTGGGAACCGTTGGACCTAGTTGAGCTGGTCAAAGACTTACCGACCGACAGCATCGCTGCTGTTGAATTGTTTTTGAAAGAGACCGGGGCGTTTGGCGCCCATTATACCGAGGACATCTTGAGGGTTGGGCCAGCTGAAGCGCCGAGCTCCCTCGCTCAAATCCGGGTTTTTGCAACACATTCTGAAGTGCTTCCCATTTTCACTGCCATGGACTCCATCAGTGGCTCTGCAGAATGCAAAGCCTATCACGAGCGCAAAATCCTAGATGCATTCAAACGGTTTCATTCCCATTTTCCAGAGAAGACCATTCCCCAACTCATCTGGATGAATAGCGGATTCAATCATGCTGTATACCCAACCAACGAACACCTCGCCATTGGTTTAGAATGGTTCTTGGGAGCTGATCACCCCATCATTCAATCTCTGCCTCCACATCAATTTCCACAGTACCAAAGGGAACGGATGAGCCCTGAATACATCTCGGCTTCCGCCATGCGGGGCTGGATTTTGGTTCATTTCAGCAATCCGTGGTACGCGCCAGAAACCTGTGCGGATGAATTGCTCTTTTGGGGGAAAACTCTGTTTATTTTGGAGCAATTGATGCCCGACACGGAACCGCATTTACTCATGGATTGGAGTGCCGAATCTTGGCAATGGGCCACCGACAATGAACGGCAAGTCTGGCTCGAATTGCAACCACAGAGTGAATTGTTCGAAACAAACCGCATGGAGTTTGGACGTTGGTTCAACGAAGGACCTTTTACCCGAGCCGCATCCATTCCTCAGGAAAGCCCCGATCGGCTTGGCGCGTGGATTGGTTGGCAGATGGTCCATGATTTTATGAGTGATCATCCTGAAATGCCGTTATCCGAGCTCATTGCCCTCACTGATCCGGTACCTGTTCTCAAGTCATACAGACCTGAGCGTTGATGCGCGACCTTTGTTCCAGATTTCTTTAAGACTATGGCTGAATCCAACATCAATATTGTCGTCACTACAGACGAAAACAAAGTTCCTTCGCGCATCGTTTGGACCGCAGAAGACGGCAACGTCGACAACCGAGAGGCCAAAGCCATGGCGCTGTCCATGTGGGATGACAAAGACGGAGCCGCCATGCGAATGGACTTGTGGACCAAGGAAATGAGCGTGGAAGAAATGCAGCATTTTGTCTGCCAAACCATGATGACCCTTGCCGACACGTTTGAAAAAGCCACGAGCGACAAACCCCATGCTCAAGCCATTCGAGGATTCACGGAAGAATTGGCCCACCGATTGGGAGTTCTGAAGGACGACTAAACCAACTCAGACCGCTGTGTAGAGCTCGTTGGTTTGCTCGATGAATCGCAGCAACTCATCCCGCCCGTCTCCTTTTTCAGCACTGGTGACGTAAACCGGAGGCACGCGATGCCATCGCTTTAGCATTTCAGTTTCATAACGAGGTAAAAATTCTGCACGCTCGCTTTGATTGAGTTTATCCACTTTGGTGAATACCATCACAAAGGGCAAGCCATTTTCCCCCATCCAAGCCATGAATTCCAAATCAACCTTTTGAGGCGGATGACGGCTATCCAACAACATCATCACGCACGCTAAATTGGCTCTTCCCGTCAAGTATTGCTCACTTGTTCGTTGCCACTTGACCCGACTAGACTTGCTCACTTTGGCATATCCAAATCCAGGCAAATCCACCAAATACCAAGCATCTTCTGAAATTGCAGGAAGCTCTACACCATTGATAACAAAGTGATTAATGAGCTGTGTCTTGCCTGGAGTTCCAGATATTTTTGCCAATTTATTTCGATTGGCCAGCATATTAATCAGCGAGGATTTCCCTACGTTGGATCGACCAATGAAGGCATATTCTGGGAAGTCGGGCGGAGGACACTCTTTTGGATGTGCGCTAGATTTCAAAAACTCTGCGTTGCGGATCTCCATCTAATTTCCTTGTGGGTGACCGATTTTTCGTGCCTGATACCAATCGCTCAAAATGCGATTGAAAGTCTTTGGGTGTTCCATCATGGGAGCGTGACCACATTCTTCAATCCAAAACAAATCACTATCCGGAAATCCACTTTGAAAATCCTCAGCAACTTCAGGGGGTGTAATGATGTCATTTCGGCCCCAGATCAAGCACACCGGAATGTTCATTTGAGGTAAATCTTTGGACATGTTATGGCGAATGGCGCTTTTGGCAATAGCCAAAATACGCAACACTTTTTCTCGGCTATTGACCGCCTCAAAGCATTCATCTACCAAATCATCTGTGGCGTGTTTGGGATCAAAAAAAGTGACCGCGACTTTTTCCCGAATAAACGATTTATCCTCACGCCTTGGGAAGCTGTTGCCAAAAGCATTTTCATACAACCCGCTGCTCGCTGTCAGAGTCAATGAAGCCACGAGCTCCAAGTTGTCACGGGTAAAGATCAATCCGACATGACCTCCTAGGCTATTTCCCAATAGATGAACTTTCCCCAACTCGAGCTCATCCACAAAGCCTTCAATGTGCTTTGCTAAACTCTTGGCACTTGTGCTTAGCATGGGCAACTCATAGATCGGAAGCAGCGGAATGATGACCCGAAATCGACTCGAAAAGTGATTGAGAACATCTGTGAAATTGCTCAGTGCACCGAACAGTCCATGAAGAACTAGCAGGGGTTCTCCTTGACCTGCTTCCACGTACTTATACGCTCCCTTTTCAATAATTGATGGTGTATCCATGGGACATGTATTGGGTCTGAGACTCTTCCAACGTGAGGAAAGCCTTTTGCAAAGGAACGGCAACCAATCACCGTTTCAATCGGCCAAATTCGATGCGTTCCACGGTCGCCTGTTCACAAATTCTGTGGATAACGTGTGAATAGCGGAAAAACAGTTCCAGCACACAAAATTCCCTACCCCCCGCCAGTGCTGATTTTATCTAGAATTCAACCAAGCGACTTATCCACAAAGTGGGAGAAAGTGGCTAATAGTGGGAGATTGTGGGAAAAACGGGATAATTTTGAGAAGCGAAAAGACCATGCTAAATCTACTCGGAGAATACACCTGTAAAATCGATGCCAAAGGGCGTTTGATGTTCCCTGCCCGGCTGCGAAAGCAGCTAGATGGAGTGTTGCATCATGGATTGGTGGTCAACCGGGACATTTTCGAAGGCTGCTTGGTCATTTACCCGCAACCTGAATGGGACAAGGTGAACCGAGAGATGTCGCGCCTCAGCCGCTACAACCGCAAGCACCAGCTGTTCCAGCGAAAGTTCATGAAGGGGTCCACGCATGTGGAGCTCGATGGTTCGGGCCGAATCAATCTCCCGGCATTGCTGATGGAACATGCCGGTATCCATGTCAAGAAAGACAACGAGGTCATCGTGTCTGGACTTGGTGAGAAAATTGAGGTGTGGAGCAAAGCGAGCTACAGCAAATCTGTTCTGGACGATGCTGAAGACTTCGATTTCGGTGACTTGGCCGAAGATGTACGACAGGATCTCGAACCAGGCTCAGAAAACTAACCGATGACGACCGGAGCCTACCACATTCCCGTCCTGCTTGAGGCCAGCCTCAAAGGACTCGGGGTCGGCCAACGCGAAGGATCCATCTATGCCGATGCAACGTTCGGAGGAGGAGGTCATTCCCGCATGATGTTGGAGCAACTGGATGCGTCTTCTCGGGTCTTTGGATTCGACCAGGATCCCGATGCTCTTGCCAACGTTCCTGACGACAATCGGTTCCAGTTGATTCCAGAAAACTTCCGCTTCATTCGGAATTTTCTTCGCTTGGAAGGAGTGCGCCAAGTTGATGGCATTTTGGCTGACTTAGGTGTTTCGTCACATCAATTCGACGAAGCAGATCGCGGATTTTCCATCCGGGGAACCGCGCCTTTGGATATGCGGATGGATCCAAGGAAAGGCCTCAGCGCTGAGCAACTTGTGACGGATTCCACTCCCAAGGAGCTTACTCGCATTCTTCGGCAGTACGGTGAAATCAACCGTCCTGACAAGGCTGCTTATGCCATCGAGCGTGCTCGGGCCGAAATGCCGCTCAAAACAACGGCAGACCTGATGCAAGCACTCAAGAGTCTTGCACCTCGTGGAAGAGAGAACAAATTCTTCGCCCAAGTATTTCAGGCCCTGAGAATCGAAATCAATGATGAGATGGGCGCGCTCAAAGCCTTGCTGGAATCCTCCTTTGATTTGCTGCCAGAAGGAGGTCGTTTGGTGATCATTTCGTATCACAGTTTAGAAGATCGTCTCGTCAAGCACTTTATGCGCTCCGGAAATTTTGAAGATGAGATTCAACGAGATTTCAAAGGGCAATCACTCGCGCCCTTTGAATTGGTGTCCCGAAAAGCCGTCGTCGCCGACGAAGAGGAAGTGAAACGAAATCCTCGGTCCCGCAGTGCACGTCTTCGGATTGCACAACGCACCTCTGTTAGCCGCGAAGCCGCTCAACCTCAAGCCGTATGAAATCCTTTTTTCAACGGATAACGGGAAGTGCAAAGCCAGCTGCTGCCAGCGGCCGCAAAGCCAATCGAGTGCTTTCCGACGGCGAGATCCAAGAACAAAAAGCCAAACTCGAAGCCCAACGAACAGCAGCTGCGGCTCGCCTTCGGGCCAGCCAACAAGCAAGCGTAGAAGGCCCCCGGAATCGCCCCAAATCAAAGCGCGACCCAAACAATGACACGAAAAAATCGACCCGTCTCTTTGGTCGATTACGTCGGAAAAAAGTAGACCCCAAAATCAAAGCTGAAAAGCGAAAGAAGAACGCCATTGGTCCGCTCATCCGGGACTTATTGAGTGGTGAATTCTTGACGCGACAAGGAGTCACTCAACACATCCCCTACCTCATTTTCGTTAGCGGGCTTTTTGTCGCTTACATCGCCATGGGGTATCAGTTTGAACGAATCGAGCGAGAAAAGGTCAAGACCAAGAGGCATCTCGAAGAACTCAGCGCAGCCTTCAAAACCATTCAGGCAGATTTCGAAACCCGACTTCAGCAAAGTAGCGTCGAGAAAAACATCGCCGCCCTTGGGTTGGAACAACCAACCGAATCGCCGTTCCTCTTGGAGCAACGCAATCAGCAGCAACCATGAAAAATAGCGGAGTAACCACCACCCGTGGATGGATCACCTTTGCTGCATTTGTAATGCTTGGCTGCAGTGTGTTCGGGCGGATTCTGTGGATTCAAAGCGCCGAACACGATCAATGGAAGGCCGTTGGGGAACGGTTTGAATCCAGCGTTCGATCCATCGAACCTTCTAGAGGTCAGATATACGCATCCAATGGCAGTGTCCTCGCCACCTCGGTGCCGGTTTATGAAGTGCGGTGGGATAGCCAAAGCGAAGCCATTCAATGGGATCAATTCGATCGCGACCTCGATAGGTTGTGCGAGGGACTCAGCCGGATTTTGGGGAATAAATCCCCTCGAGAATTCAGAGAGAGCCTTCGCAACGGAAGGAACTTAAGGCGTCGCGATGTCTTAATTGCGCGTCGGGCATCCTATCTGCAACAAAAAGAACTGGCTCAATTGCCGTTCATCCGCTTGGGTCGATTCAAAAGTGGTTTCACGTTTACCCGAAGCGAAGTGCGTCGCAAACCTTTTGGAGATCTTGCAGGTCGAACCATCGGAATCGATCGAGAGGAAAACCGAGTTGGCATAGAGGCCAGTTGGAATTCAACCCTTGCCGGTGTGACCGGGAAACAACTTCAACGCCGCATTGCTGGTGGAGCCTGGATGCCTGTATCGGACGACTACATCGTGGAGCCGAAATCCGGATTAGATATCATTTCATCCATTGACATGCACCTGCAAGATGTCGCATCTCGTGCCCTCGAACGCCAACTCGTCGAACACAATGCCGCCTGGGGAACCGTGATTCTGATGGAAGTCGCTACCAGCAAAATCCGAGCCATGGCAAACCTCACACGTGATGGCCACGGAAGAGATGGAGAAACGCCTCAGTATTTCGAGTCGTACAACCATGCCATCGGAACTGCCGTAGAACCCGGATCGACATTCAAACTGGCCAGCTTGATGGCAGCCATGGAATCCGGTGGCGCCCATCCTGATGATGAAGTTGACACCGGAAACGGAAGGGTGAGTTTTTACGGAAAACAGATGTCTGACTCCAATGCTGATCAAGGTGGGAATGGAACCATCACCCTCGAAGAAGTCTTTGAATTAAGCTCGAATGTTGGGACAGCATTAACCATTAAAAAAGCCTTTGGAGAAAATCCGCAAGCTTTCTTGAATGAGTTGGCTCGCATGGGTGTGAATCGCCCAACCGGCATTCGGCTTCTGGGCGAAGCCGAGCCCCAAGTGTATGAAGAAGAGGGTGAAGGGCTCTGGTCTGGACTATCCCTAACCCAAATGGCCATAGGGTACGAGGTCACCCAAACCCCTCTTCAAACGTTGGCTTTGTACAATGCTGTGGCCAACGGAGGAAAATTGAATCGCCCTCAATTGGTAGAACGCACCGAGCACAATGGTCAAGTGATTGAAGTCGTGGAGACTGAAGTCATATCGAATCGGATCTGCTCTCAGGCAACATTGGCCGCATGCCAGCGCATGATGGAACGTGTGGCCGACCCGGATGGAAAAGGAACAGCTCAGTACGTCTTCGCTAAGAGTCCTTATCGCGTAGCTGGCAAGACCGGAACGTGCAGGATTGCTGGACCAAATGGCTATGACGGTCGATATAGAGCCTCCTTCACAGGCTATTTTCCCGCCGACAACCCCCGCTATTCGTGCATCGTTGTCATCGCGGACACTCGCAGCGGCGTTTATTATGGCTCCTCCATTGCCGGGCCTGTTTTTCGGGATTTAGCAAACAAAGTCTACGCAACCGATCCCACTTTCCATACCACCACTTCAGGGCCTTTAGCTGAAAACCCACATCTACCCGGATCCAAAGACGGAGCGCATCCCGATTTAATCCGGCTATACGACGTGCTCGGTATGCCATACGCAACAGACAACCAAAGCGATTGGGTCACGGTACAAACTTCATCACATGAAGCGCAACTCACCGAGCGCACCATTGCTTCTGATCGCGTGCCCGATGTGAGGGGCATGGGACTGCGAGACGCTTTGTATTTGCTCGAAAATGCTGGGTTAAACGTGGAAACCAAAGGCATCGGAACCGTACGGAGGCAGTCCTTGCTTCCCGGCACGGCATTGGGAATCTATCCATCCATCCTCATCGAACTCTCGTAGAAAACCATGAAGCTCTTACAGGACATCCTTTATGGAACACGAATTCAAGAAACCACAGGCAATACGCATGTGGCCATTGAGGATGTGGCGTTCGATAGCCGAAAAGTGAAAGCTTTCAGTCTATTTGTAGCGGTTCCAGGAACGCAGGTCGATGGACATGACTACATCGATCAAGCCATCGCCAGCGGAGCTGTGGCGATCATTGCGGAGCGGATGCCCGAAAATCGAAAGGAAGGGGTCACCTATGTTCGTGTCCATGATACCGGGGAATCTCTCGGCCCCATTGCCGCAAGTTTTTACGGACACCCCAGCGAATCCATGAAGGTGGTTGCCGTAACCGGAACCAATGGAAAAACCACCACCGTCAGTTTGCTCTATCAATTGTTCCGATCTATGGATCGGAAGGTGGGCATGTTAAGCACGATTGAGAATCGGGTTTTAGACCAAGCGATTGTTGCTACGCACACCACCCCTGACGCTCTACAAATGCAACAGTTGTTTCGGAAAATGGCCGATGCCGGGTGCAAGTATGTCTTCATGGAAGCCAGTTCACACAGCATCCATCAACATCGGTTGGCCGGGACCAAATTGACCGGAGCTCTATTCACGAACATCACCCATGAGCACTTGGATTACCACAATGATTTCAATGCGTACATCGCTGCGAAAAAAGGGTTGTTCGATATGCTCCCCGCGGATGCCTTCGCCCTGACCAATCGAGATGACTCCCATGGAGCTGACATGACGCATAATTGCAAGGCCAGAATCCTTGACTACGCCTTAACGTCCATGGCTGATTACCGTGGAAAGATTGTAGAAAATCAATTGGCCGGCTTGCATCTTCATCTGGAAGGCCATGATTTGTATTCAAAGTTGATTGGAAGCTTCAACGCATACAACCTCCTTTCTGTATATGCCGTTGCTCGTGAGCTCGGAATGGAAACGCTTGAAGTACTGACGCACATCTCTCTATTGAATCCTCCGGCAGGACGATTCCAGCAAGTAGAAGCACCCGATGGTGTGACCGCCGTCGTCGATTTCGCACACACTCCTGACGCACTCGACAATGTCCTCAAGGCCATTGATTCTTTCCGAACTAGCTCGACTCAGGTCATTACCGTTGTGGGCTGCGGCGGAAACCGAGACAAGACCAAGCGACCCATTATGGCCCGTGTGGCAGCAAGCTGGAGCGACCGGGTATTTCTCACGTCGGACAACCCTCGCGGAGAAGAACCAGACGCCATCATCGCTGACATGAAAGCCGGTCTCGACCCAATGGATGCGCGTAAGTGCATTGCCATTGCAGATCGTCGAGAAGCCATCCGGATGGCCGCCCAACTCGCGACATCTGGAGACATCCTCCTCGTAGCGGGCAAAGGCCATGAAGCCTACCAAGAAATCCAAGGGGTTCGCCACGATTTTGATGATTGCCTTGAACTACGCAACGCTTTTAAGACTGCCTGATGCTGTACCACCTTTTCACCACCCTCGACCAAATTTGGGATTTGCCTGGAGCAGGATTATTCCAGTACATCTCATTTCGTGCGGCCTTGAGTCTATTGACTTCATTGGTCATTGGCATTCTCTTTGGGAAGCGCATCATAGAGTGGCTGCAATACAAACAAGTTGGTGAAGTCGTTCGGGACTTGGGGCTTGAAGGACAGATGAATAAAAAGGGCACGCCAACCATGGGAGGAATCATCATCATTGCTTCCATTCTCATCCCAACCCTTCTCTTCGCCGATCTCTGCAACATCTACACACAGATGATGTTGCTCGTGACGATTTGGCTCGGAACCATTGGTTTCATCGATGACTACATCAAAGTCTTCAAGAAAAACAAAGCAGGGCTCGCCGGAAAATTCAAAGTCATCGGACAAGTCGGTGTGGGAATCATTGTCGGCGCCATCATGTGGTGGCATCCAGATGTGACCATCAAAGATCCTGCAGACAAGCAGTTCATTGGAGAAGTCGTAGAGATGACTTCGGTCGATGGCGAAACGTTCCAAGTATTCGAACCGAACGGTGGAGCACCCATTTGGGAGGCTCGTAAGTCTTCGCAAACGACCGTTCCATTCATCAAGGACAATACGTTCGATTATGCATGGCTCTTATCCTGGATGGGACCTCATGCCGCAAACTGGGCATGGCTGCTCTTCATCCCTATGGTGATCCTGGTTGTTACGGCTGTATCCAACGGAGCCAATCTCACCGACGGAATTGATGGGCTGGCTACCGGAACCAGTGCCATCATCGGCTTGGGTTTAGCGGTCTTGGCTTATGTCAGTTCCAATGTGATCACCGCCGAATACTTGAACATCCTCTATATCCCCTTGTCGGAAGAACTCGTGGTTTTCATCGCAGCCTTTGTAGGCGCGTGCATTGCATTCCTCTGGTACAACGCTTATCCAGCACAGGTCTTCATGGGAGACACGGGCAGTTTGGCGCTCGGTGGAATCATCGCGGTATTTGCCATTGCCATTCGAAAGGAATTGTTGTTGCCCGTGCTCTGTGGCATTTTCTTGATTGAAAACCTCTCGGTCGTCATGCAGGTCGCTTGGTTTCGACACACTCGGAAGAAGTACGGTGAGGGAAGGAGAATTTTTCTCATGGCTCCGCTGCACCACCATTACCAGAAGCTCAACATCCCCGAGTCCAAAATCACAGCTCGGTTTTGGATTATCGGCATTCTACTCGCCGTTGTAACCATCGTCACATTAAAAGTTCGCTGATTTTCCTATGAATTCACCCACTCTTCCCATTCTCGGAGCAGGCGAAAGCGGCCTTGGTGCTGCCCGCTTGGCGCTGCAAAACGGTTTTGTGCCGTGGGTCAGTGACGCGGGGCCAGGAAAAGAGGTGTTTCGGGAGGAAATGACAGCGCTTGGGATTGCATTCGAGTGCAATGGCCATTCCACCGAATACATCCTCGATGAATCCGAAGCCACGGGTTTTGCGATCAAGAGTCCGGGCATTCCCGAATCGAACGCGCTTGTCACAGCAATGAAGAAACGAGGAATTTCGGTCATCAGTGAAATTGAATTTGCGAGTCGATTTGCCCGGGAAACCGATGAACAAATCATCGCCATCACTGGCGCCAACGGAAAAACAACGACCACCGCATTGATTGCGGCCATCCTGGAAGACGGCGAGCAAGATGTGGCCTGCGTAGGCAATATCGGAACGAGCTGGGCACGGGATTTGGCCGACCGAGATATTCCCGCGCGCTATCAAGTTGTGGAAGTCAGCAGCTTCCAATTGGATGGGGTCACCTCCTTTCGTCCAAACATCGCAATCCTGCTCAACATTACACCTGACCATTTGGATCGCTACAACCATGATATCGTCCAATACGCTGATGCCAAGTGGCAAATCACCGCTTTCCAAACGGAGGAAGACGTCCTCGTCCTCAACGCAGAGGATGAACTCTCCATGGAGCGCTGGACCTCCAGCACTTCGGCACGAGTCGTGGCCGTCAGCACCAAAAAATCTGCCGAACAACTTCGCTTACACCTCAAAAAAAACGGCCAGCAGCCGTGGGGAGTCGCAGGAGTTTCAGCGGATAATCAACTCGAAACATTCACCATTCACATACCTCATCAAAAACCATTTACCATGACCATCCAAGAATTGGCATTGCAGGGCAAACACAACCTGTACAACAGCATGGCAGCCAGTGTGGCCGCGCGTGTCCTTGACCTTCGCAGCGAAGGCATCCGAGAAAGCCTCAAGCAATTTGATGCCATTGAACACCGCATGGAGTTTGTTCAAGAAGTCAATCAAATTAAGTTCATCAACGACTCCAAAGCCACCAATGTCAATAGCGCTTGGTTCGCGCTCGAAAGTATCAAAGGGCCGATCATTTGGATTGCCGGAGGCATTGACAAAGGCAATGATTACAGCTCATTGATGCACTTGGTCAGCTCCAAAGTAGACCACCTCATTTGCTTAGGTGAAAAAAATAAGAAGCTCATTTCAACATTTGGCGACTGCGTCGAGAGCACCCATGAAGTGGACAGTGCGGAAGCTGCGGTTGCCCTTGCGTACCGATTGGGTATGCCCGGACAATCCGTATTGTTGTCACCTGCCTGCGCGAGCTTTGATTTGTTTGGTTCATATGAAGAGCGTGGACATGCCTTCAAATCTGCCGTTCGCTCCCTGTAAAGCATGAGCTCATCACCGCGTGAACAAACTGCGTCTAGCACGCTGTATCAGCGCATTGGCATATGGCTCGAAGGAGATAAGGTCATTTGGATGGTCACCTTAATCCTGAGTTTGTGCTCTTTGTTAGCTGTCTACAGCGCCATATCCTCATTGGCATACAAATCCGATGGGGGTTCCCTGCGGTTTCTATTCAAACAAGCCACCATGCTCAGCATCGGCTGGGTGGTGATGCTGCTGATTCACAAGGTAAATTTTCGCTACTTCTCTCGGATTTCCCAAGTGCTCATTTGGGTGGCTGGAATCCTCTTGATTCTGACCCTGATGTTTGGTGCAGACATCAACGAAGCCAAACGTTGGTTACGTATTCCCTTCGTGGGATTGACTTTGCAGACTTCGGATTTCGCCAAGGTTGTCCTCGTGACATACGTGGCACGGGAGTTAAATCTGAGGCGTCTCAAATTGCATGATTTCCGAGCCGGAGTCGTCCCCATTCTTATTCCCATTGCCACCATTTGTTTTCTGATTTTGCCCGCCGATTTCTCCACTGCAGCCCTACTCGGCATGGTATGTGTCGGTATGCTCTTTGTTGGTGGCGTTCCATGGAAGCATCTCTTTAAAATTGGAGGATTGGGCATAGTGGCCTTTTTTGGACTGTATAGTTTGGGGAAAACTGCTCCCGAAATACTTCCACGTTTTGGAACATGGGCCAATCGAATCGAGCGATTCGCAGGCGTTGATGATGCCCCTCAAGGAGATGTGTTGGATTACCAAATCGAACTGGCCCAAGTCGCGATTAACCGAGGCGGATTGTTGCCGCATGGACCCGGAACGGGCACCTCCCGCAACTTCTTGCCTCACCCATATTCAGACATGATTTACGCCTTTATCATAGAAGAGTGGGGCGCCATTTTCGGCGGGCTTGGACTCATTCTATTGTACCTCATTTTGCTTTTCAGAACCATGCAAACCGCGACCCGATGTCCCCGGCATTTCGGAGGGCTTCTTGCGATGGGCTTAGGTTTTATGCTCGTATTTCAAGCCATGATTAATATGGCCGTAGCCGTTCGGTTGTTCCCAACGACGGGACAACCGCTCCCCTTGGTCTCCTATGGTGGAACCTCCATCGTCTTTACCTGCCTGGCCATTGGAATGATCATCGCCGTGTCACGATCGGTCACCCATCCCGACCAGTGGGAAAAAACCAGCCAAGCCGTTGATGCAAGGGACCTGGCACGTGGTACGGGCAACCGATACATCACCCCCGAACCTTCCATACATGGTGAAGTCTGAGTCCAAACAAGGGTTAGAACGGGTCATCATCTCCGGTGGAGGAACTGGGGGGCACATCCATCCAGCATTGGCCATTGCTGATGAAATCCAAAAACGCTATCCCCAATGCCAAATCGAATTTGTCGGGGCGTTAGGACGCATGGAAATGGAAAAGATCCCCACCGCCGGCTACCCTATCCACGGGCTATGGATCAGTGGAATTGACCGCAATTGGCGGAGCCTGCGGAATTGGTTGTTTCCTTTCAAATTGATCCACAGCATGGTCCATGCTAGCCGACTCATTCGCCAACTCAATCCACAGATCGCCATTGGTGTAGGAGGATTTGCCAGCGGCCCACTCCTCTACCGCGCAGCTATGCGAAAAATCCCCACATTGATTCAAGAGCAAAACTCGTTTCCCGGCATCACCAACCGCATCCTCGCCAAACGAGTCGATTGCATTTGCGCAGGGTTTCCCGGTATGGCCCGTTGGTTTCCCGGCGACCGAATTCTTGAAACTGGCAATCCTCTTCGTTCAAGTGTCGCGGCACTTTTGCAACCGGCCAATGAAGAAGTGATTCGACAAGCCAAATCTCATTTTGGAATGAACCCCGATCGTCCGATGGTGTTCGTCATGGGAGGAAGTTTAGGAGCCCTCTCCATGAACCAAGCTGTACAAAAACTCATCCTTGATTGCCCCGATGGATTGCCTTTTGATGTCTTGTGGCAATGCGGTGCTCGATACGAGTTAACCTGCAAAGGATGGTTGCAAGAACAGCAACATCTCACATCAGGCAAGCAAGTCCGATGTGCTGGATTCATTGACCGAATGGATTGGGCTTACGCCGCTGCAACCGTCATCGCAAGCCGCGCGGGGGCCATGTCCATTGCAGAATTAGCTCTGGTTGGAAAGCCGGCGATCCTGGTTCCATCACCGGTTGTTGCCGAAGATCATCAAACCAAAAACGCCCGATCATTGAGTGATCGAGGTGGAGCTATACTATTGGAAGACAGCAAGGTGGAAGAACAATTGGGCTCCGCCTTGTTGGATTTATTTCACGACCATGAGAAAGCCCAATCCATGGCGAAATCCATGAAAGAAGCGGCACGACCAAACGCCGCGTCCGATGTCGTCGATGCAATCGAAGCCTTAATTCTTTCCTGACGCATGGACACAACGTTGGACTCCAAGCGTTATGCCTATTTCATTGGAATTGGCGGAATCGGTATGAGCGCATTGGCACGTTTTCTTCGACAAGAGCACGGCCTGTCCGTGAGTGGCTTTGACCGAACCCCTTCATCGGTCACGGAAGCTTTAGAATCTGAAGGAATTAAGGTGGTCTTTGATGATGCCAAATCTGCATTGCCTCAAGAAATGCGAGAAGCACCCATCGATTCGATTCTCGTCATAAGGACGCCTGCTGTGCCCGATCATCATCCTCACCAACGCGCGTTTGAGGCCAGAGGCATCTCGGTTCTTAAAAGGAGTGAGTTGCTCGGCATCTTGACCGCATCACAACCGACCCTTGCCGTGGCTGGAACTCATGGGAAAACGACGACTTGTGCAATCCTAGCGCATATGGCAGAAGGATGTCCCGGGGGCTGCAATGCCTTTCTTGGAGGAATCACACTTGAAAAGAAATCCAACCTATACACCTCCCCGAATGCTCCGTGGACCATCGTCGAAGCCGATGAGTTTGATCGCAGTTTTCTTCATCTCAAGCCGCAACATGCTGTGATTACCAGCTTGGACACCGACCATTTGGAGACCTACGGTTCCGCCGAGGCATATCATGAGGCTTTTTTTGCCTTTGACCGTTTGGTTGAATCTCCTTCCATCGTTCATGCGTCGGTCGAGTGGCCCAATATCCATGCCCCGAGATATGGAATTGCTAACAACCGAAAGGATGCCGAGTCACTCACGTATGCCGCAATCCGTCCCCATCTGGACGAGGGCATGATCATCGCCGATGTAAAACTAGATGACGAATGGTTTGAGGCGATCCGCTTCCCCATGCCAGGAATGCACAACGTCGAAAATGCAATTGCGGCTTTGGCTTTGGCAAAACAAGCAGGGCTAACCATCTCTACCTGCCTTGAGCGATTGGCCACCTTTCCCGGCATTGAACGCCGTTTCGCATACCACATTCGTTCTCAAGCTGGAACCTACATCGATGACTACGCTCATCATCCAGCAGAGCTACAAGCTGCCATTGATGCTGCGCGAGTGCATCACCCCAAACAAGAAATCACGGGGATTTTTCAACCTCATTTATACTCCAGAACTGCCGCTCACTTGAAGGAATTCGGTCGAATTTTGGCCCAATTGGATCGGGTTTTTCTACTCCCCATCTATGCGGCTCGAGAAGAGCCAATTCCGGGAATCGATTCACAAACGTTGTTTGAAAACATCCCGAGTGGTGCCAAACATCTCATTCAATCAGAACAGATATTCGATAACCTGAAAGTGCACCCTCCTCAAGTGCTCATGACCTTAGGTGCCGGCGACATCAATCGATGCGTCGAACCCTTAGTAAAATGGCTCCTTGAGGACTTAAGCCGATTCAAAGAACACGATTGACTAATCCGTAAAATGAGCAAACACCTATTCCCCATCTTGCTTTCTTGCATGCTCCTTGGAGGAATGGTCACCTTGGTAGGATTTGCTATGGTTGAGGAAGACAATGCACGGTACGAGCGACTCGAAGTTCATGTTGAGGAGGTCAAGGGGATGTTTTTTGTGGATGCCGCAGGAGTGCAAGATGCCATTTTCAAGCACGATAGTGTCGCGGGAACCTTTGTCGCAGACTTGTCTTTGCATGCCATCGCCGAATGGGTGCAATCCATTCCTGCAGTGCAAGCAGTCGAAGCCTACCCCGGTCTCAACCGTTCATTGCACGTGCGGGTTACTCAACGCCAACCCTTGGCCCGTCTTCATACGGCACAACAGGCAGCAGACTTGTACATCGATATCGACGGGAAGGCCCTTCCACTATCGCCGCATTTCACAGCCCGCGTTCCAATCATTCATGCCCCCAGTTTGGAAGATGCTTCCGCCGCGTTTGATTTGATCAAGATCACCTCGAGCGATCCATTCTGGGCTGCTTTCATTGACCAAGTTGTCGTAGGAGATGACCGTCAATTGGAAATTATCCCACGCGTAGGAGGCGCACGCATTTCCATAGGAACCCTGGAAAACCTCCAAACCAAGCTGGACAACCTCCTGACATTTTACCAAGCGCAAATCGCTCGAGGCAATTTGAATGATTACAAACGCATCGATTTGGCTTTTGAAGGCCAAGTTGTTGCTCAACGATACTATTAAGTCAAAGCAATTCACCCCAACAAGCAAATGGAACAGCACCCACACAATGACGAATTGGTCGTAGGCCTTGACATCGGAACAACAAAAATCGCCTGTTTCGTTGGCCAAAAAAATGAACACGGAAAAATCGAAATTCTCGGATATGGCAAAAGCGAATCCGTTGGAGTATCTCGAGGAGTCGTCGCCAACATCGAACGGACAGTCGAATCCATCCGAAAAGCAGTAGAAGAAGCCGAACGCACTTCAGGTGTGGCCATCGAAGTGGTCAACGTGGGCATTGCTGGGCAACACATCAAGAGCCAACAAACGCGTGGCCAACGGACCCGAGATGATCTGGAATCCGAAATCAGTCAAGAAGACATCCAGGCTTTGATCCAAGACATGTACAAGCAAGTCATGCAACCAGGGGAAGAAATCCTGCATGTGCTGCCCCAAGAGTTCACGGTGGATAATGAGCAGGGCATCAAAGAGCCTGTTGGCATGAGTGGCATCCGATTGGAAGCCAATTTTCACCTCATAATTGGGCAAATCGCCGCCATTCGCAACATCTACCGCTGCATCCAAAAGGCCAATCTCCGAGTTGATCAACTGATCCTAGAACCTTTGGCATCCGCTGCATCCGTCTTGAGTGAAGAAGAAAAAGAAGCAGGCGTAGTCTTGGTCGACATCGGAGGTGGCACCACCGATATTGCCATCTTCCAAGACGGCATCATCCGTCATACAGCTGTTATTCCATTTGGAGGAAATGTATTGACCGAGGACATCCGCCAAGGATGCCTCATCATGAAAAAGCAAGCTGAACAACTTAAGCAACGATTTGGCTCGGCTATTTCGACTGAAATGAAGGACAATGAAATTGTCTGCATTCCTGGATTGCAAGGGCGTAACCCACGAGAAATCAGTTTAAAAAACCTCGCCGCCATCATCGAGGCACGGATGACCGAGATCATTGAGCATGTCCATTTCGAAATTCGAAATTCGGGATTTGCCGACCAGCTCATTGGAGGTGTCGTCCTGACAGGAGGAGGTTCCCAATTGCGCCATATCACCCAGCTGTTTCAATACGTTACCGGCCTCGATTGCCGTGTGGGGTATCCGAGTGAGCACCTTGCAGAAGCTCCCAATGCCGATGCTACGGCACCCAGTTTTGCAACGGGTGTTGGATTGGTCATTAAAGGATACAATCGTCTCGCGCCCAAAAACGACTCGGGTCATGCGGAGGATTTCCGTTTGACTTCGGAAACCCAACAGCAGTCGCGATTTTTTGAAAAAATTAAGAAGTATTTCGTAGAAGACGAAGAACAGGAATGATCCCGCATTTTCCATTCACCACAATCAGTATATGAACGATATCCAACACCCCTCCACAATCAATACCCCTATGCACGCACCGATCAAAGTCATTGGCGTTGGCGGCGGCGGCTCCAATGCCGTTAACACCATGTTCAACCGCGGAATAACCGGGGTCGATTTCATCGTCTGCAATACCGACGCCCAAGCCCTAGATGCCAGTCCTGTAGAGGTAAAGGTGCAACTCGGAGCAACACTGACTGGCGGACAAGGTGCCGGTTCACTTCCAGAGGTAGGACGAAACGCAGCCATCGAAACACTGGACGAAGTCAAGGAATTGATTGGCGCAAAAACCAGCATGGTCTTCATCACGGCCGGTATGGGAGGCGGAACGGGAACCGGTGCTGCGCCGATCATCGCGCAAGCCGCTCGGGAAATGGATATCCTAACCGTGGGCATTGTCACCATTCCATTTGAATTCGAAGGACGTCGCAGAACGGAACAAGCCAACGCAGGGCTGGCCCAGATGCGTGATGCCGTAGACACCCTATTGATCATCCGCAACGACAAACTCCGGGAATTGTATGGCAATTTGACCATCCGTAAGGCCTTTACAAACGCCGATGAAATTCTTTGCACTGCAGCTAAAGGAATTGCTGAGGTCATCACCTTGACTGGAGACATCAACGTCGATATGAACGATGTTAATACGGTCATGCGCAATTCTGGACGCGCTATCATGGGGTCAGGAATGGCCTCTGGGGAAGGGCGTGCAAGTCAAGCTGTGACCGAAGCACTCGAATCTCCACTGCTCAATGATTGCGACATCACAGGCGCGAACTTCGTTTTGCTCAACATCACCTTCGGTACGGAGGAGATTCTCATGGATGAAATCATGGAAATAACCGACTTTATTCAAGAGGCCGCAGGACAATCTGCCGAAGTCATCTGGGGATATGGTGTCGATGAGAACCTCGATGCCGACTTGTGCGTCACCGTCATAGCTACTGGCTTTAAAGGCCAAGATGACTATGGACAAATTCGGACAGCCACACCAAAGAAATTCATGTTAAATGATCATGAGCGGGAAATCGTATCACCGATTGAGCCCATATCACACACCGAGCCCGTACCAACGGCAGATGAGGAAGCTCCTTTTCTTTTGAATCGAAGCGAAAAAGAACCGGTGACATGGAATCTGGATGGTATTCCCTCGGATTTGGGCAACAGCTTGGGGGAAAAAACCACTGAACCTTCAACCATGAATTTGGGTGAAGAGGATGTCGTAGATGAAACTGCTCCTGAGGTTGCTCCCATGGAAGGAAATGATGAACCGGAGATCACGGTGTACACTTTGGACAGTGAACCGCTCCCCACGACATCCGATAAACCAGACCTTGAGGGCATCAATTTCCATGAATCAGCCAAACCGACACCCACACCAGAGCCTACTCCACCGTTGAGCAGCACTGGAATTCGCCAAAGAACTGGTGAAACGGCAAAAACACCAGAACCGACTCCGACCATTTCCAACCAAGACACCCAAAAGAGTTCTGGGAACAGAGCTGCACGCATCATGCAGTTTACGCGCAAACTCAAAACACCTGGTGGCTTGGCTGATCTCGAAGCTGAACCCGCCTACAAGCGCCGCCAAGTCGTTTTGGATGATCTCGATCATTCGTCAACATCTCAAGTGAGTCGTTTCTCCCTCAATGAACAAGTTGATGAAGAAGGAGATCGTCACATTGAACTTAGGAATAACAACCCGTTCCTTCACGATAACGTCGATTGATCATGTCATTTTACTCGACCATTTCCGACGGCATCAAAGATGCCATGCGGGCTCGGGATAAAGACCGCCTTTCTGCCTTGCGAGACATCAAAAGCAAATTGATGATCGAGGCCACGAAAACGGGTGCTGATGGAGATAGCATTGACGACGCCACGGCACTTGGCATCTTAAACAAGCTGTACAAGCAACGCATGGAAACCGCAACTCTCTACGCCGAACAAGGCCGACCGGATCTGGAAGCAGAAGAACGCGCTCAAGCTGCGGCAATCGAAACGTTCTTACCACAACAACTGAGCGAGGACGAAATAGGAGCCCGAGTGGCTACCATCATTGAATCAACGGGAGCTTCTTCCATGGCTGACATGGGGAAAGTCATGGGAGCAGCAAACGCGGCCATGGCAGGCCAAGCCGATGGGAAAATCATTGCCACCTTTGTGAGGCAGCACCTTCAAAATAACTAATCTCTTAATTTGTTATCGTTTGTGAAGGTCACAATCCATTGGATTTTCAAATGGTATCTTCACCACTTGAATGTCCAATGACAATTCACCAAGCCTCTAATGAAAATGAAAATCTTGAATCACTCGATCATTGCCCTCTTCGTCGGGAGTATTTTGCTTCTTTCTTGCGGAGAAAACGTCCCGCCAACAGATTCGGAAACGAAGATGGAGAAAACCGAAGTCGCTCAAAAGGAAGAGGCTTCTGGTTACACTGAACTGACTCTAACCGATGGAGTGTACAACATCGATGCCAGTGAGAGCACCTGCATTTGGACCGGCAAAGAAGCCTCTAGCAAGAGCCATGTTGGGACCATCAACTATCACAAGGGAAGCATCAAAGTCATTGACTCAAAATTTCATTCGGCGTTTTCTGGCATTGACATGCGCAGCATCCAATGCACGGACATGGGTGCAAATAAAGCCGAGCGATTGAACGGACACCTAAAAAGCGAGGATTTCTTCGGAGTTGAGAAGCACCAGTACGCTACCCTCAGTGTTGAATCCATCAAGACCAAGGGAAGTACTTCCATGGCTATTGGGAAATTGACCATCAAAGGAATTACAGAAGCGGTTGCATTCCCCGTGGCACTCAGTGGCAACTCGAACACCATTGTTGTCGATGGAACGTTGGTATTCGACCGATCAAAATTTGATGTTCGGTTCCGTTCCGGTAATTGGTTTGCTGACCTCGGAGATGAGTTGATCTACGACGACATCGAACTTGAGTTCCATGTCGTGGCTCGGATGTGATCTCAACGAAAGTTACAGACAAGAGCCCATTTGCTGTTAAAAGCGGATGGGCTCTTTCTTTGGGTTGAAGTGTACCTTTGAAGGCAACGAACTACCATGCGCTGGACCAACTACTTCGTACATCCTGGAGACAACCGTTACCATGTGTTCGCATTTCCTATACTGGAACACGCTGACAATTTTGAGGACCGCCTCCATAAAGCCAGCATTCCATTCGAAAGGCATTTGGAATCGGCGGATGGCGATGCAACGGGCAGAGATGAATGGCTATTCGGAATCCACCGGGATCACTTTCAAGGTGCCTTACACGAGAATCACCTAGTCCACGCTACGTATCGAAGCAAGTTCATTCCAGTTGATGGATTTCGCTGGAGCTTGTTGATTGGCACGTTGGCGGTTGTGCTCATCGCGATCATTGGTGCATTAACCCAACGAGCAAACGCGCAAACCGACGGCTGGCAAATCGCTGCGTCAAGCACGTGGATGGCCCCATTGGTTGTCTTAGGAGCAGAACCCATCAGCCACGAAGATGAAGGTCTCAGCCTGACTTGG
>JAPKCA010000005.1 GCA_028823145.1 Flavobacteriales bacterium | reverse complement strand
CGCTCCATTTGGCTAAGAAGCTTGTCCTTTGGACTTGGCTCCAACATCGAGCAATGCTTGGTGGCATGGGGATTACACCCAAATTTCACGGGATGACCCGACTCCAGCTCTCGAACCAACACGCTTTGTTCGCCTGTGCCCTAATGAACAAAACTATCTCCTGCAATTGAGCCCAAACCATCCGACTTTCCGAGTCGTAGGTAAAGTCCTCCGAGTCTTGCGCAAAGTCAACAAAATCCTTCCAATCCTCATCGCTCCAGATGAAATATTGGGCGGAGGCAATGCTATCATGTTTCGCCGCCCAGGCATTGGCATAGTCAAACAACAGTCCTTCAGCATAAAGCCCCTCGAGCACATAGCTCATCAGAGGGATATCCACGAAAACATCAGGTTGAACTCCTTTCCCATCGACAACGGGACGACCATTTTTCGTGTAGAACACTTGAATCATCGAATCGGCCACCGCCTGTGCACCGCCATCTTGTGAACGTTTTCCGCCGTAATCCAGTCGTTGGATGCATCGGCCACTGGCTGTGTAGTATTTCGCAACCGTGATTTTGAGCTTGGTGCCATAAGCCAGAGGTTTGTTCTGCTGAACCAAACCTTTTCCAAAGCTTTCCTGTCCGACAATGACAGCCCGGTCCAAATCTTGAAGAGTCCCTGCCACAATTTCTGAAGCGGATGCCGAATGTTCATCGATGAGGACCGCCAAAGGAAGATCCGGCACCAAAGGCTCTTGCAGGGTCACATAGGACTTCATCCACTCGGACTTTTTCCCACGGGTGCTGACAACTTCTTGCCCTTTGTCCACGAATAGATTGACAATGCCAATGGACTCTTGGAGCAATCCGCCGCCGTTCCCTCTCAAATCCAACACAAGTTGTTTGATGCCGATGCTATCCCGCAAGTAGCGAATGGCTTGACGGACTTCGTGCGATGATCCTCGGGTGAATTGTGAAAGGATGATGTAACCGGTGCTATCAGCAATGCCCGCACGATAAGGCACTGCGGGGAGCTTGATTTTTTCACGTTCAAGCGTAACGGTCGATGATTCCGCAGCGCCATAACGCAGGAAAGTCACGGCGACCTTCGATCCGCTCGCACCTTGCAACAAGTCTGGAACGAGATCTTTATCCATGCCTTCCAATGATTGACCATCGATGGAAAGCAGTACATCACCAATTTTCAAGCCTCCTTTTGCTGCCGGAAAATCAGGCATCACATCGACGATGGTATGGCGCTCATGAATGACTTGAATACTTGCGCCAACGCCACCGTACTCTCCAGTGGTCATGAATCGGAGGTCCTCTACCCTGGATTCGGGGTAGTAAATGGTATAAGGATCGAGACTTTCAACCATGGCATCGACACCTGTTTCCATCAATTCTCCGGGTTGAAGTTCATCGACATAATAGATGTTCAATTCCCGAAAAAGGGCAGTCATAATCTCCAATTGCTTCGATATTTCAAAGTAATTCTCGCGCAAGGGAGAAGCAGCGATGAGAGCAATCACGGCGGGCATGCCCCAAATCATCAGCCGTTTCCAAATGGGCCGACGAATCTTGCTCGGTTCAGGAGACAGCTTCGTCATGAGAAGGGAGATTGGTTTGGCGATTCATTTTTTTCAAGGCGTCTTGGACACATGACCGGATTTTATCGAAAGTGGGGATTTCGTTCCCCACAAAGATGAAAACGATGGCTCGTTGTTTTCCTTGCTCTAACAGTGATTTTTCTAATGGAGTTTTTTCTAAGCGCCAAGCTTCGCGAATCAAGCGCTTGATTCGGTTCCTGTCCACCGCTTTTTTGAATCTGCGCTTGCTTACGCTCACTGTCGCTTGACACGGAACGGGTTGCGGCAACCCCAAATCTAAGTAATGCAGCACAATAGGCCAGGCTTGGGCTTTTTCACCTTTGGTGAATACGGCATTCAAAGCATCCTTCGATTTCAATCGATAGGGCCGAGAAAAAGATTGGTTTTCCTGATGGGAAAAAGACAAGGGCGTTGTTATTTGCCCAAAATGTACTGCTCAATGGCCATTGTCATGGACGGTGCCTGAGGAGTGGGAGCCGCAATGTCTATTCTGAGATTCGCCTCTTTAGCTGCTTTGGCCGTTGTTGGGCCGAACGTGGCTATACGTGTATCCTCTTGAATAAATTTTGGGAAATTTTTAAACAAGCTTTCGATTCCACTCGGGCTGTAGAAAACAAGCGTGTCATACTTGACGTCGCTCAAATCACTCAGGTCAGAGCAAACTGTCCGGTACATCATGGCCCGACTGAAGTTGATTTTACTTTCTTCAAGTAATTTTGGAATGGAGGGCTTCATTAAATCGCTACAAGGCAACAGGAACGTTTCCGTTTTGTGCTTTTTGATAAGATCCATAAGATCTAGGAAGCTTTGCTTACCGTAGAAGATTTTTCGTTTCCGATAGACGACATACTTCTGCAAGTAGAATGCCGTCGCTTCGCTGATGCAGAAATATTTCATGGTATCAGGAACGTCGAACCGCATTTCTTCTGCGAGACGAAAGAAATGGTCTACCGCGTTGCGACTCGTCAGAATAATCGCCGTGTGCTCTGCTAAAGCAATGCGTTGTTGACGGAATTCTTGCCCGTCCACCCCTTCAACATGGATGAAGGGACGAAAGTCGATGGTTAATTTCTGCCGATCAGCCAAATCGAAATAAGGAGACTTTTCCGTGGTTGGCCGCGGTTGAGAAATCAGAATGGTCTTGATCTTTTGCGCCATGATGAGGTCTTCATTGCTCGATACTAAGCCTTCAGAATCTCCCAATAGAGGATCAAAGATGGCCCGATTTCGAGGGTGCAAATGTACGCAATTCCCCACCCGAAATGAAGTCGAGATCGAAATACGATTTGTAACTGCCTGCCCCATTTTAATATGAGCCAGATCCACCAGACGATGCAAAGGAACTGGAAAGGCGCTATTTCCTCTTGATACCCCTGATTTTTAATAACGAACAGGAAGACCAGAAGTGTAACGACCCAGAGCAACCAATTGCGCATATGCCGATCGATTTCCAGCCCCTTTTGAACCGCCGCATATTCCAATGTCATCCATCCGCCGAGGCCTGCTCCTATGGAGCGAATAACGAGCGTACCAATTCCAAACAGGCAGCCGTCACCTATGCCTTGCCAAATGGAGTTCGAATCGGGAAGTCCTGATTCGAATTGGGCTATGGCATAAACGCCCCCCGCTATACCCCACGTGAGAATCCCCATGAAGTGGCTCGTAATGGTTCCTCCTGTTCTAGAGGATTCATCCGATAATCGTTGCCAAACACGTTGAATGCGATAAGCCGTCCATAGGGTGAGTTGCCATTCTCGGTTGAACCGAATCCTCAATAAGATGGTAGCGGCCAATGCTGCCGCCAATCCCCACAAAACTGGAAGAAACACGAGGTGGGTGGGTGGGTGGACGGCAATGCCTTCGAACATGTTGCGAAGATTGGAAAAAAAACAGCGTCATGGCCGCGATGTTGTACGCTTATCTATTCCAAGGAGCAACGTGAATGGGCCTGGCTTGAAAGTAGCTGGATTTGGTTTCTTGATTCACGAACAAAGCGCGAAATAAATAGGGCCCTGGGGGTGCGTAATAACCACGGAGAGTGCGGCCATCCCATGCATCGGTCCACGTGGGGTTTCCCGGCGCTATCATTTGTGGTTCGTTTTGAAAATCGAAAATGACACGCCCTTGTGAGTCAATGATTTCGAGTTGCAATTGAAATGTGCCTTCGTTTGAAGGGATAACCGAGAATGTGATTCCGTTATGGAAGGAATCAGCCCCTGAAGCATGGGGATACCAAGTGTCGTTGTGAATCTTCAGTTGCGGGAATTCCGCCGCGGAATCCATGGGTTGAAACCGAGACCAACTGTTTTCATCTCCGGGTGTAGCGCCACTTACGTGAACACAGGATTTCCAGGAAGAAGAGATGTGAGCGGATACGCGTTCAAGAGAAACGGGAGCTGTGGATGAAACCCATGGTGCATGATCATTTTTCGATAGGGCGAATGTTTCAATAGCCATCTCGGTTAAATCCACGAGCTGAATCCAGCGATCACCGTATAAACTGGGAAGATCTGCCGGAATGGCTCGTTCACTGAAAAGTCGATTGGGACAAGCTGCAAAAGCCCAAGGTTCACCCTGGGCTATCGCCCAATCAACATCTTCAGAAAGGGGCCTCCAGTCAACAGGAAACGGCAAATCTTCGGAACTGATAAACCAATTTATCGTTCCCAAATCACCCGTTGAGTGGTGGATGATTTCAACAAAGGGTTCATTCTGGGGATTCCAATTCCCGCGGATTTCATTGAGGATAAATCCTCCTGTTGGAGTTCTTGAAGAATTGCAAATTTGATGCGTTCCGATGGTGTAGATGGTGTCGTTGGAAGCCTGAAGACGAATCGAGTCGGGAAATGGAAGAGCTTGAGGAGTTGCCCAGAGGTATTTGCGATCCCAATCCTGAGCCCAATGCTCCTCCGAAGAAAGCCCGACTTCTCGCCAGTTTTCCTCCAAAAGGGTTGCCGTTGAGCTGAGCAACACGACCCATTCGTCGTAGAAGGTTCCACAAAGCGTGATTTGAACGGGGGTGGTCTCGGTGAATGCGGATTCTGCAGGATCGGACTCACCGGGGCTTGCGCCGGAAGGGTGTGAACTCGACCGCCAATTTTCTCCATCATTGGATGGCCCTTGAAGATCCTTTCGAATTAAGCTACATCCGGAGGTCTCCAATTCCTTGGTGTGATGCCAGCATTTGGAGTATCTCACCTCATCCAAAATCTCCCCTAAAGCGCTGAAAATCTGGATCTCCCCACCTTTTTGGGGTAAATTTCCAGGATACATGATGCGTCTTTCGTTGGGCCCCAAAACAATCCGGTCTTGGATGATGTGTTGGCCACAGATCACGCCTCCTAATTCCAATTTCAAGGAGTCTGTTCGGTTGCAAATTTCTACAAACTCTCCCCATGGTAGCGTACTACCTGCTGGAGAAGCTGAAATTTCTGTAATCACCAATTGCTGGGATGTTGGAAAACCATTTTGCACTATTTGAACATGATGGGATTTCACTTCGGATGCATTCATGTACGAATGGCATGCCTTAACACCGTGGATTTCGAAATCGATGGTGTCACGATGAGAGGAGATTTGCCTCGTGTAATGCAGCCGTCTTGAATTTAAGGGATCGATTTGGAAAAACCCCCAACTCGGAGGCGTGGTATGTACCAAGGAGTGTGAATCGATGGCCTCATTGAAGTCGAGGAAACCAGTCAGATTGGACGTAGGAACGACAGATGTGATTTCCAGAGGTTCAGCTTGAGCAATTTCCATCAATTCCTGTTCGCTTTGTACTCCAGGGGTTGAACCGTTTGAGGATGTACTTCCCGTCCAGTTAGAAGGCCCGGAGCAAGCTCCGGGGTCTAGAATTTGAAGAGAAACTCCGCCGCTTTCTCCGGGCCACCAAGATTGATCGTATCGAACGATATCAAGAGGTATGCCGTCCATGCGAAGTAACCCGATGGCATCACCAGCGTCCAAAAAGGAGGAATTCTCAACGATGAGGGCTTCTTGAGGATGATTCGCTGTGATGGGCTCGTTGCAAGTGGATAGAATAGCTCTTGATCCGGGCGCCAACATGCCATCCCAAGAACCTCGTGGTTCCATTGAACAAAGTGAAGATGAAGACTCATCCCACCAATGCCATTGTTGGACGTCGAACCAAAGCGTCGAGCGATTCAAAATCTCGGCCCACTCACAATTGGGGAGTCCTTGGCTTGGCGTAGGGTCGACCATGATCTCGGTGAGAACAACATCATGATAATCCCCCAGTTGCGCGGAAGTATGAATCAGCAGGAAGGACGTGTCTGCAAGTACGTTGTTCAGCGTGTCATAAAATTGATGGAGCGAAAGCCATTGAGCATTTCCGGGCATCCATGTGGTATCGACCGGAGCGATGGCGATATGTGAGGCCTCATCAGAAGCCTGCATGAGGGTCGTATCACCCGATGGCCAAACGCCGAATCCAGGAGCGATGGGCTCGTTGAAATGCAGCGAAAATGAAGAATCTGAGATGAACTGATATCCGAGCAACTGCGGAGGCATGGTGTCTGGGATGAAAGGCCCGAAATGAGACAATTCGAAACGAATGTTTTGCGTGTTGGAGGATGTGAATTGGGCGGATATCCCAATGCAATCCGGAGCGAAATGATTCTCAGTGAAGAGGGGTTGGATTGGTGTTAAAGCGTCAACGGGCTGAAAGAAAACAGTCGTCATGCTGTCGCTCTGATGCCACTCAAACCACGTTTCCATGCCTTGAGCAAACTCCCCGGGCAAAGCTTCTCCCATCCACTCAAAGCTGGCGTCGGGATTCAGAGTTCCTGCTGACTGGTGCCATTCTAATGCATCGGTGCTGCCAGTCTGCCCCAAGTGAATGAAACTACCTGGTGGAAAATCCAGGCCTTGGTCATTGGACCATCCTGCAATCGGTAGGGTCACCTCCAAACTATCTGCGCCGGAGGGCAACGAAAAAAAATGCAAACGGCTGAAATTGTTGGTTGAACCAGGGAACGCTTGTGTCCATTTCCATCTGATGTGACGTCCGCTATCCCCCAGCTCATTCCCCGCCAACGTGGGGCACGTGTACAACCAAGCTTGCCCGGGCTCGGATGCATTCAAGTGCCACCCTGAACCGTCCCACCACCATTTCTCCAAGGTTCCATTCGCATTCCATGGCTCATCCGATTGACTCCACGTGGTGTTTATTATTAGGACCATAACAAGCTGCCAAAGGCAAATGCCCATCCTCCCCCCATTCCCCATATTCCTGTCATTTTAACGCTTCAAAGCTCAGGATTTTGTTTGAAAATGGGAGCGCCAGATATGAATTATCGGTCAACGATCAGAAGGTTTGACAAGGAACAGCAGAATGACATCACGAGGGAGTTGGAAGCATCCTTCAAGGAAATGGAAGTTCTAACTACAGGCCTTGCCATTCGGCTTTTTGAAATCCAACTAACTTGCACGCGTTTAGTCGTCCATCTTTCGCAACTTCAACTACGAGTTATGCATACAGCCTCACGCGTTTTCTCTTCTTCCCTCTTCCTTGGGCTCGTCCTCTTGATTCAATCGGTAGGGGTTCAGGCTCAAACGGTTATTAGCGGAGTAGTCATCGATCAAGAAACGAATGAAGCACTCATTGGCGCTTCGGTTTATTTGGAAGAATATGCTACTGGCACGATGACAGACTTCGAGGGCTTTTTTCGGTTCTCGACGAAACAGTCGGGTGAGGCGCACGTGGTGGTCAGCATGATCGGGTACGTTAAAAATCGGAATTACATCCAATTGCAAGGGGTGCAAGGAGGAAATCAGTTGAATCGTCCATCCGTCGAAATGGGAGTGATTCGAATGACATCATCGACCATTGGTTTGTCGGAAGCGAATGTCATTGCTTCTGTGGCGATTGACAGAGAAACGCCAGTAGCTGTTTCAACGCTGGATGCCCGGACTATTGAAGAGCAAATGGGAGACAAAGAGCTGGTCGAAACCCTGAATATCACTCCTGGCGTTTATGCCACTAAAAGTGGAGGAGGGTACGGAGATAGCCGCATTAATATTCGCGGCTTTGACCAACGCAATGTGGCTGTTTTGATCAATGGAATCCCCGTGAATGACATGGAAAATGGGTGGGTTTATTGGTCGAATTGGGCGGGTTTGGGCGATGCCGTTAACATGATGCAGGTGCAGCGTGGCCTAGGGGCTTCGAAGCTGGCTATCAACTCCGTTGGTGGCACACTCAACATTATCACTAAAGCGACTGACATGAAAAAAGGAGGAAGCTTTATGACGAGCTTGACCAATTATGGTCGCTACAAATCGATGCTGTCGTTGAGCACTGGAATGATGCGCAATGGCTGGGCCATTAGTGCAGTGGGTAGCCGTACTGCGGGCAATGCTTATGTCGATGCGACATTCATTGATGCTTGGAGCTATTTTTTGACAGCGGCCAAAGATTTTGGGGCTCATCGCTTGGTTTTCACAGCCATTGGGGCTCCCCAAACACACGGACAGCGTCGAGGTCAATTGACGGTAGATCGATTCAACGATCTCAACGCATTGGGTTATGAAGCGCACCGGTGGAATGAAGATTGGGGGTATCTGAATCGCGGAGGCAAAGACAGCGCAACATTCAATAGCCGAGTCAACGGATACCACAAACCTCAATTTGCACTCAATCACTATTGGCAACTGAATGAACGATCCACCCTTTCCACGAGCTTTTACATCAGCACAGGGAAAGGATTTGGATCCCGTTACGATGGGACGAGCAGTCCTCGCATGAGTGAATCATACGTTGACAGCACGGGCGCTACGCGCACGGTCAAGACGACGTTGAACTGGGATTATTTGTACGACTCCAATGTCTCCAACAATCAATCGACTACCTATGCGGCGGATGAAATTGCGTTCGATGAAGATGCCCAAGCTTGGATTGACACCTTGCATTTCTTCGGCGACCCAGTCGTCGCTGGTGGTGACACATTGGTTGGTGGTCGCAGCCGGAGTCTCATTGAAAATGCCCACAATGAGCATTTCTGGACCGGATTGCTTTCGACCTTGCGTTTTGATATCAGTGATCGCATCCAGTTGATTGCAGGCTTCGACGGTCGCTTTTACCGTGGAAAGCACTTCACCAAAGTCGACAATCTCTTGGGAGGAGAATACTACCTCCAATCTTTTAGCAGTTCTGATGGTTATGGGGTGAATCCAGACTACAATCTGACCGCACAACCAGGAGATGTGGTGGATTATGATGACATCGGCCAAGTCGGCTACGGCGGCGGATTTGCTCAACTGGAATACAAGGACGATCGGTTTAGCCTTTTCACGGCGGCCACCATGAGTTACACGTCGTATTTGCGAATCGACCCGTACAAATACTTCCGTTATGCGGAGACGGGAGTGCAGGAAGTGACTGAATTGAATGAGGCAACTGGCCAACTGGTGACAAATGAACAGTTTGTCTACGGCATGCGTTCAGAGCATGCGGGGAGTTGGGGTTACAATGCAAAGGCAGGCGGAAGCGTCCGAATTGGAGAGACGAGTCACGTATATGTGAATGGCGGATTCTATTCACGCGCTCCTTTCATCAGATACGTTTTCACCAACTATTCCAACATACTGAGCAATGACCGGTTGACCAATGAAAGAGTGTCTGCCGCGGAATTGGGTTACCGCTTCCGATGGAAAAACATTTCGTTTGATTTCAATGCGTACCACACCCAGTGGCGGGATAAGAGCATCATGAGCAGTCCGCTTTTGCGCCCGGATGGTGTTGAATACCGAGCATTTATCACGGGATTGGTTCAAACCCATGATGGCATTGAGTTCGAATGGCGTACCCGACCCAATCAATGGATCGAAATCGGAGGCATGGCATCATTCGGGAACTGGCGCTGGGACAACGATGTCGATGCTGAAATCATTGGAGAAGAAGGCGGTGAGGTCTTGGAGTCCTTGTACATCTACTCTGCGGGCTTGAAGGTGAGCGATGCGCCACAATCTCAAATCGGATTTATCGCCAATTTCGATCTGACAAAAGACATTCGATTGGGGGCGAACTATGTGCACAATTGGAACTTGTACGCTCGATTCCAAGTGGATGAAGACCGAACCAATGAAGACCGTGCCGGACTGCAACCGGTTGAATTGCCAGCATTTGGTTACTTGGACTTGAGAGCAAGCAGCACCTTTGAAGTTGGGGGCATGAAGTGGCGCGCGAGTGTCAACGTGCAAAATGCGTTGAACAACATCTACATCTCGGATGGCTTTGAAACGTTTATGACCAATCCGCAAACGGGGGAAAAGGAACAGGGAACCGTCGAAAACGGAAAACTGGAGGGCTATTGGGCGTATGGGCGAACGTTTAGCGCTTCGCTCAAGATGATGTTTTAAGCTCGTTCTTGAAGGCGCCAATAGGCTAACTGATGATGTCTCCCGGTTGCGTGCCCTCTTCAGGTGTCACGAACCGCAACGAACCATCCGCTGATTCCGCCATGAGCACCATGCCTTGGCTTTCGATTCCACGGATTTTGCGTGGGGCCAAATTCACCAATAGGGTGACCCTGCGACCTACGACCTCTTCCGGAGCGAAGTGTTCGGCAATTCCACTGAGGACGGTCCGTTCATCTAGTCCAGTTTGAATGGTTAGTTGCAGAAGCTTGTCTGCCTTGGGAACCCGCTCGCAAGCGGTCACTTCGCCGACCCGCAAGTCGAGTTTTTGAAAATCTTCGAAAGTCATTTCTGGTTTGCTTGGAGGGATTTCGGATTCGGGTTCTGTGGCGCGAGATGCATGAAGTTTTAGCAATTGGGCTTCAACAATGGACTCATCAATTTTTTCAAACAAGATGGGCAATTGCGTCAAAACACGCCCTGCAGGAATGATCTCTGGGGTGGCTGTATTCCAAATCGCGCCCTCAATTCCCAAAGCCTCTTGGAGTTTGCTGGCAGTGCGGGGGATAAACGGCTCCAGCAAAATGGAGCAATTCGCAGCGACTTGGATGCAGCAATGCATGATGGCTTCCGTTCGCTTGGGATCCGTTTTTTGAACCTTCCAAGGCTCCTGCTCCGTCATGTATTTGTTGCCCAATCGAGCGACCCCCATGGCTTCTTGCAAAGCATCACGAAAGCGGTTTCGTCGGATGAAGTTTCCGACACGGGCTGGAGCTATTCTCAGAGCTTCGAGCACGGCATGTTCCGCTTCCGTTGCAGAATGAGGATCGAATGCAGGGGCAACTCCATCATAGTATTTGTTGGTCAAAACCAAAACCCGATTGATGAAATTGCCGAGAACGTCTGCCAATTCGTTGTTGACACGTTCTCGATAATCGGTCCAAGTGAATTCGCTGTCCTTTTGTTCAGGCATAATACTAGCCAGCACATAGCGCAATTCGTCGCTCTTCTCGGGAAAATCGTTCAGATATTCAGTCACCCAAACGGCCCAATTCCGTGAAGTCGAAATTTTATCACCTTCCAAATTCATGAAAGCATTGGCGGGCACATTGGTTGGTAAAATGTAGTCGCCATGCTCACGAAGTAGAATGGGGAAAATGAGGCAGTGAAAAACAATGTTGTCTTTGCCGATGTAATGGACCAAATCGGTTTGGTCCGACTGCCACCAGTCCTTCCAATCTTTTCCGTTGGCTTCCGCCCATTCCATGGTGGCAGTGATATATCCAATGGGAGCATCCAACCAAACATAAAGCACCTTGCCATCTGCCCCTTCAACCGGCACGGGAACCCCCCAATCCAAATCGCGAGTCATGGCTCGGCTCTGCAAACCGCCTTCGATCCAACTGCGGCATTGCCCCGTAACATGCGCTTTCCATATTTGCGCGTCGTGATGCGGCTGCCCGTTGAAAGTGCCCTGTTCAATGTATTCTTTGAGCCAGTCCTCGTGATTGCCCATAGGCAAGTACCACAAGGTGGTATCCTTCAATACAGGAGTTGCTCCACTAAGTGTTGAAGTCGGATCAATTAATTCTTTTGGAGATAGCGCGCTTCCACATTTTTCGCATTGGTCGCCGAATGCTCCAGGCGCCTCGCATTTGGGGCAGGTTCCCGTGATGTACCTGTCGGCTAGAAATTGAGATGCTTCGGGGTCATAAAATTGCGCATCTGTTTTGACTTCGAAACTGCCCTTTTTCAATAACGTGGTGAAAAAATCTTGGGCGATTTGGTGGTGTTTAGAGCTACTGGTTCGGCTATAATGATCAAACGACATGTCCAATCCATGGAAAGCAGCCTGCATATCTGCATGGTAATGATCCACGATTTCCCGGGGTGTCACACCATCATTCTTGGCGCGTAACGTAATGGCGGCACCATGTTCATCGCTCCCACACACCCACAGCACATCCGTACCACTCAATCGTTCAAATCGAGCCCGAATATCGCCTGGGAGGTAAGCTCCTGCAATGTGTCCAATGTGAATGGGGCCATTCGCGTATGGCAACGCGGAGGTCATCATCAGTCGGCGAGTATCAGAAGGAGAAACAGGGTCGGCCATGAACAGTTGAATCAAAAAGGTGGTGCGAATTTCGCTCAAATTCCGGGATCAATGGCCATATTGCATGGATGCGCACAAGTCAGTCACGTCAATTCCCTTCTAGATTGCTTCCTGGTGATCCAATCATGCTGGCTGCACCGGCGCGATTTGCCACGGAAGAATTGCTAAAATTGGCAATCGAAACTGTTGAATCTGCGGGTTTTTTACCGGTCATTCCCGCTGGAATAACTTCCCGAGATGGCCAATTCGGCGGAACCGATGAACATCGAGCAGCATGCTTGAATCAGGGTTTCGGGGACCCGGAAATACGCGCTATCTGGGTGCTACGCGGAGGATACGGTTGCGGGCGAATTTTGCCGCTACTCGACGCAGAGGCATTCAGGCGAGACCCTAAATGGATTGTGGGGTTCAGTGACATCACAGCTCTCCATGCGTGGGCAGACCGACAGGGAGTGGCATCTTTGCATGCACCTATGGCAGGGACGTATGCGATGACTGAAAAAGCTCATAGGGAAGAAATTTGGTCGCTTTTAAAGGCAGATCATTCGCGGGATGGGGTTCCAGTTATCGGGGGCAATTTGAGTGTTCTCTACAGTTTGTTGGGGACACCATACTTCCCAAATGTTTCCGGTTGTTGGCTATTGCTTGAGGACTTGGATGAATTCCTTTACCACATCGATCGCATGTTCTTGGCTCTTCGGTTGGCAGGCGTTTTTGAAAAGGTGCATGGTTTGCTGCTGGGTTCATTTTCGGATTTACAGGACAACACGATTGCTTGTGGACAGGCGACGGATAATCCATTTGGACAGGACATCAAAGCAATGGTTGCCGAGCATTTCCCTTCTGAAAAACAGGTGGAATGGGGATTGCCTATAGGCCATGGACGAAAGAATCGGCCTGTGGTGCTTGGTTCAGCATGGCCCACATTTGCGGGATGAATTTGAACTAATTTTGTGGTGATCTGAAAAAAAAAGGATTACTTTCATTTTAAATTGAAAAAATGTACGGAAAAATTGGGGATTACCTAAAGGATGAATTGGCCAGTATTGAAGCCGCGGGATTGTTCAAACATGAGCGGGTTATTTCCGGCCCCCAGGATGCTGAAATCACCTTGACCAATGGATCCAACGTATTGAATTTTTGCGCGAACAACTACTTGGGCTTGAGCAGTCATCCGCGTGTTATAGATGCTGCGAAACGGGCTATTGACTCCCATGGTTTTGGGATGTCAAGCGTTCGGTTCATTTGTGGCACCCAGGACATTCACAAGGAATTGGAGGCTAGAATCGCATCGTTTCATCATACGGAAGACACCATTTTGTACGCGGCTGCTTTTGATGCGAATGGCGGCGTCTTTGAGCCGCTTTTAGGGAAGGAAGATGCGATCATTTCAGACTCATTGAATCACGCGAGCATCATTGATGGTGTCCGGTTATGTAAGGCGGCGCGGTACCGGTATGCCAACAACGACATGGCGGACTTGGAGGCTCAATTGAAATTGGCTTCCCAAGCGGGTCATCGATTTAAAATCATTGTGACCGACGGGGTATTTTCGATGGATGGGTATGTAGCTCAGATTGATAAAATTTGCGACTTAGCTGATCAGTATGATGCCTTGGTCATGGTAGATGAGTGCCATGCAACAGGATTTATTGGAAAAACAGGTCGCGGCAGCATTGAACTTCGCAACGCGTTGGGTCGGGTTGACATCATTACGGGAACCCTTGGAAAGGCGATGGGAGGGGCAATGGGTGGATTTACTACCGGCAGAAAGGAAATCATCGAGATGCTTCGCCAACGGTCACGGCCATATTTGTTTTCGAATAGTTTGGCACCGAGCATTGTTGGGGCATCTCTTGAAGTCTTTAATATGTTAGAGGAGTCGACAGAACTTCGGGACAAATTGGAATCCAATACAGCCTATTTCAAGAAGGGCATGGCAAGAGTTGGTTTGCCCTTTAAGGACGGGGAATCAGCGATTGTTCCTGTGATGCTCGGAGATGCCAAGTTGTCGCAAGTGATGTCCAATCGGTTGTTGGAAGAAGGCATTTATGTGATTGGATTCTTCTACCCTGTTGTGCCGAAGGATCAAGCACGCATTCGTGTTCAGCTGTCCGCTGCGCACACGGTGGAGCATTTGGATCAGGCCATCAATGCGTTTGAAAAGGTGGGACGCGAATTGGGAGTTTTGGAATCGGTTTGATGCCGGGAAAGAACCAAACGACGCCTCGGATTTTGGTCATCGGTGATGGATTGGCCGGCACCTTGATCACGCGGGAATTGCACCGTCGCGGCGTGTCATTTGTTCAATGGGGCAATGGCTCACCAGGAGCATCAGATGTGGCTGCTGGGATGTTCAATCCAGTTTCCTTTCGCCGGATATTGCCGGTTTGGGATGCAAGACAGCACGTGGAGGAGGCCAAGGCTTGTTATACCGAATTGGAAAAAGAGCTGAATCAAACATTTTGGCGAGTGACTCCCTTGTTGCGCATCTTTCCAGATGTGGCCTATGCGGATGCATGGGATGACAGGATCGCTCAGAGGCATCCCGTTTCCGAATTCATCGAACGGTGCACTCCGGGGGATTGGCATGCATCGGTCGAGGCACCTCATGGAGCAGGGCGCATCCGGGAAGCAGGTTGGGTAGATGTTCAATTGCTGATAGAATCGAGTCGAGCAGCATGGAAATCTTCGGAACAGTGGGAGAAAAGGACCTGGGAATTTAAGGATGGTTGTCCGAATGGATTTGATCGTGTCATTGATTGCCGTGGGGTTGGTGCTGTGCAAGATTTGAAACGCTTCGGACTAGAAGTGCGTCCGAATCATGGCGAAGTCATCACGGTTCGTCCAACGGAGGATTTGGGTTCCGAAACCGTGAACAATGCCACATGGGCCATGCCGTTGGGGGATGGCTCGTTGCGCGTAGGATCAACTTACCGGTGGGATGTTGTGGACTCCACAACGTTCGCGTCTTCAGCAGATGAGTTGGTTGAAAAGGTCAATCTTGCTCGAACAGGGGAACCGTTTCGGAAAGATCATATCGAACAGCATCTTGGAGGTTTGCGGCCAGCAAGTCCAGATCGGCGTCCACTTGTCGGTCCACTATCCTATGATGATCCGTGGTATGTGGTTTGCAATGGTTGGGGAACAAGGGGCGTGTTGATTGGGCCAAGAACTGCACGTTGGGTGGTAGAAAGTGCGTTGAATCCTGATTTTCAAGTCCCGGATGAGGTTAGACCCCAGAGGTTTCGTAGTTTCACAAAAAACTGAAAAAGAACCTTGCAGCGCGCTCATTCATCGAGGAAGGATTTCGAAGAAATCCGGAAAGAATTCATTGCCCATTGGCGTGAGGCGGCCTCCTCATGGGGGATTCCTCCGGCCATGGCCTCCATTCATGGTTTGCTCCTTTCTCATGCGAAACCCGTGACAACGGATGACGTCATGGACGCATTGGATTTAAGTCGTGGCAGTGCACACACCCAATTGCAGGGATTGGTGGAATGGGGATTGGTTTATTCCCTGAAAGTGATGGGAACGCGGCAGGTCACGTTTTTGGCTGAAAAAGATCCATGGCAGATGATGATTTGCATTGCCCGGGAACGAAGAAAACGAGAACTTCAGCCTCTTCTGAGCTTGAGTGATTGGTCGGCATCGTGGAAAGACCATTGCGATGAGCCCAATGCACGGGGTTTGGCACAAACGTTGCAAGCGATAACGGAGCAAGCTCAAGCCGTTGACACTATTATGTCTCGTGTTCTTTTAGAAGACGAACGGTGGTGGGAGCAATGGTTCCTCCGCAGTTTGCGAAGAAATTGATTGCGACTCCAAAACGAAAAAAAGGAAACCTTAACTTCGGATTAAATTGCCTCCCATGCTTCACGAACAAATAGCCACAGCACTCAATGAGCAAATCAAGCTCGAAGCCCAAAGTTCCCACACCTATTTAGCGATGGCTGTATGGGCGGAAACAAATGGGTTTGATGGTACAGCAACCTTTCTCTATGCCCAAGCTGAAGAAGAGCGTATGCACATGCTTAAATTGATGCAGTTTGTCAACGAACGCGGTGGGTTGGCCAATGTTCCAGCGCTGGAAGCGCCTGTGGAGACATATGATGGTGTCGAAGCAATTTTCCGATCCATTTTGGCTCATGAAACCTCGGTCACTGCCAGCATCAATTCGGTAGTCGATCAATGCCTCAGCATCAAGGATTACACGACGTATAATTTCATGCAGTGGTATGTAGCTGAGCAAATAGAGGAAGAATCTATGGCTCGGATGTTATTGGATAAATTGGCCTTAGCTGGCGGAGATCGCGGGGCGCTTTATTTGTTTGATCGGGATATAGTTGGACTTGGTAAAGAATCAGCCAATTGATTTTTGTGCATGAGCATGGCGCCCAAGCATAAGCAATTCGGCCTCAGGCGTTCGCTGAAAATGCGAACAATGGTTGGCCTGTGCTCAGCAATCATGGTATTGATTGTCGGCTGGGTGCTTGTGCCGCAGCAGCAGGGGGGGGCAATCGACGATGCCGATACCCAGGCCATCATGAAGGCCAACTTCTTGTTTCATTTTGCCGCTGCGAACGAATGGCCTGAAGAGGTCAAATCAGGCCCTTTTCGCATGGCCATCATTGGCAATGAGCGGTTGTTTGATGAGTTGGTCGATAAATATGCTCTAAAATTCATAGGGGCTCAATCATTGGAAATTGTATACTACTCCTCGTCTGATGCGCTTGCGGCAGATGTATTTGCTCACTTGATCTATGCTGAGTTGGAAGGAATAAATTTGGAAGCGTTGGCCGAACGAATTGCGAATGACCCTGTGCTTTTGGTAGCGAATTCAGAGTCTGCTTTGGACAGAGGAGCATTGATCAATTTTGTTGCCGTGGGTCATCTCATGCGCTATGAAATCAATGCCGAGAAAGCAGCAGAAAGGGGGGTGTTGATTGGGAATAGGATCATGTCTTGGGCAGTAAAATCGGTTCAATGAGTGTCAAATCTTTTCTGATGATGTGTTTTGTCGTTTGCTCGACTGCAGTCTTCGGACAGCAATCCCCGGTGGACCGTGCGGTGGCATTGGGTCAGCGTGGAGATTGGGCGCAAGCGTTAATCATACTAGAACCGGAGGTGAAAAAGATGCCTTGGCAAGCTGACTCACATGCGTGGTATGTCCTGGGATATGTTCAAAAGGAGTTGCACAAAGCATCGGGAAGCAGTGAATTAAATGCACCGGAACGACTGGGGGCTGTCCATAGTTTGGATCGCGCCTTGTCTATGGGGCCAAATCGGGAAGATGACGCACTCATTCGTGCGGCATTGGATTTTTTGGCACGCAGTTTTTTCCGGGATGCCATTGATCGAATCGAAGGGTTTACGGAGGGATCGGATGAAGAAGCGCTGGCTTTGTTTGGAAGGTACGAGGCCATTATTTTGAATTTGGACCCGATGGCCAACGTCACGGGACAAAAGGCAGATTTGTATAGGTATTTGGGGCAGGCCAATGGACTGCTGCTGGACCGACAGGAGGGACGGGATTTAGCATTGGAAACCATCCTGTTTGAACGCTCTGTCGCACATTATTCAGTGGCATTGGAATTGGTCCCAAAGGATTATCCGGGACGTTACAATTTGGCGATCACCCTATACAACCAAGGCGTCCGTCAATTGAAGCGGATTAACCATGAAACGTCCATGTTTGAGCTCATGGAGATTCAAGAAGCTTGTGTTGGTTTGTTTGAACAAGCATTGCCGGTCATGGAAGCGGCTCATTTACTCAAGCCAAATCGACTAGAGACATTGAAAGGCTTGATGACCATCCATTATGCGTTGAGTCAACAGGAAGAATCTTCCCGCTACCGTGATGCGATCGACCGGTTGATTGAAAAACGTCCATGATGTATACGCCATAGCCTCAGGTTCTCGCGTTAAATTGCCAACATGATTCGCAACGGAAGCACTTCTCCGACAACGGAGTTGGGCCAAAAACGAGGTAAATGGGGCATTGGATGGCGCATTTCTCTTGGATTTGGCTTATTCGGGGTTGCCGTTGGTGCGTTGGTTTTATTGACACGCCATACCCTGGAGGAGAGTCGAGGATTGGGGCAACACATTGATGGGGTTTTGACGCCGAGCATCCAGTCATTGGATGATTTGGATCGGTCAGTTTCTGAAACGCGTATTTTGATACGGCATTGGATTTCGGTGCAATCCGGCCCGAAGGACCCGGAAAAATTGAATTTATTGCATTTGATGGATGAGGAGGTTCCGGAGAAATTGGCTTCAATTCGTCATTTGGTCCCCTTGTGGGGTCCGGATCTTCAGGCTCGATTTGATTCAATGGAAACCGATATCGAGCATTTGTTCTTGGCGTACATCGAAATCACACGATTGCTTCCGTCCTTCCAGGCTTACGATGATCCATTGGCCATGATGGATGCGGAATATTACGCATTGGATGGTTCGAGTATTCCATTGTTCACCGCTTCAATTCGCAACCATTTTGATGCTTTGTCAGAGGCGCAAACGGATGCATTGACAGCATCCACAGCTGATATGGGAGCGCTAGGGGATCGGCTGCAGTTGTATGCGGGAAATGTGGCATTGGGGGTTTTGATACTGGGAATAATCATTGCATGGGCCGTGACGCGGTCCATTGTAGGTCCTGTAAACTCTTTGAAGCGGGCATTGCTGTACATGGGGCGAGGTGTACCACTTGAGCATGAGGTGCCCATTTCGTCGGATGAAATTGGCGAAATGGCTGTAGCGGTGAACCGATTAGCAGACGGCCTCAATCGAACCCGTGAATTTTCCTTGAAAGTAGGTGGTGGAAATTTTGGAGCGGATTATGTGCCGCTGAGTGAGGACGATGCATTGGGTCATGCCATTGTGAAGATGCGAGATGATTTGGCCTCCAACGAAATGGAATTGGAGGGAAAAGTCCAGATGCGGACGGCAGAGGTAGAGCGTCAAAAAGCACACATCGAATCCTTGTATGGCGATTTAAAGGACAGCATTAACTATGCGGAAAGAATCCAGCAAGCAATTTTGCCTACCGCGATGGATCGTTCGTTGGTATTTGAAGAAGCCGCTGTTTTTTACCGTCCACGAGATGTGGTATCAGGAGATTTCTACTGGTTTCACGCTGTGGGGAGGATTCGAATGTTTGCGGCGGTGGACTGCACGGGACACGGGGTGCCCGGCGCCTTTATGAGTTTAATCGGGCACCATGCCCTGGAGAGGGTGACGAAAGTTTACACCCAACCCGATAAGGTTTTAGATCAATTGAACCGTGCCGCTTGTGATCTATTGCGGCCTCAGGGGTTTGAAAATGACCAAGCCGAGGAATACGTTCAAGATGGAATGGATTTGGCAATGGTCAGTATTGATCGTGAGCGCATGGAGCTGGAATACAGTGGTGCCAACTGCCCTCTTTATATGGTGCGGAAAGGCATGCTTCAGGAGCTCAAGCCGAGCAAAATGGCCATTGCGTCTTTTCAGCCCGGCACAAAGACGTATGAAATGCAAACCATCCAATTGGTGAAGGGCGATGTGGTTTTTGCTGCCACGGATGGATTTGCCGATCAATTCGGGGGTCCCAATGGCAAGAAATTCATGCGAAAAAGATTCCGGGAATTGATGGTTCAAATCGCATCCCTTCCCGCATCGGGCATGGAAGAGGCTTTGGCCTCAGCCTTTGATGATTGGAGAGGATCAGAAGAACAAGTCGATGACGTATTGGTCATCGGGGTCCGCATTTGAATATTACTGGGCAAACACCGAACCACGGATCACCCGTGTTTCAATCGGATTGATGACAAGTACAGGAACCTGAGCTTCGTTGGTAATGATTTGCTGCTCATAACTTTGCCCCAAAATGCCCATTAAGCTCTTCTCATGCAAATTCATGATGCTGATCAAATCTGCTTCAATGGCCGCTGCATAGCGAATGACATCTTTGACGAAAGCGCTAGCGCTGTGCCCGGAGATTTTCACTGTGAATTCGATTTTCTTCTGTGTAAGATATTCTTTGGCAAATTCGATGTTTCGCAAAAGTTGATTTTGCAAAAACTCGTCTGATTCCGCCGGGCTGATGATGTGCACGCGCCCTTTGAAATAAGCGGCCATTTCAGACACAGTAGAAAGCTTTTGCTTGGTGTCTTGATGTAAATCCAATGGAACCACGATATCATCGTATCCGCTTTCCCTGATGGATTTTTCTTGGGTAATGATGAATGGAGTAGAGCAGTTTGTGACAATGCGGAGCGATCGCCCTCCAGTGATAAACTGCATGCCCTTGAGGCCATGGGTTCCCATGATGACCAAATCGGCGTCTTGCTCTACCGCGACGTCATCAATGTCTTCGAAAATGCTCCCGATTCGAATAGCTGTTCTCAAGCTAAAGGGATAAGCTTGCCCCAATCGTTCTAGGAGGCCTTCCATGCGCTTGCGCGCATCAGGCATTTCTTTTTTCGAACCGATGATATGAAGCAAAAGAATGTCGCTGCTGAATGCTTTCCCTACGACAAATGCATGTTCTAAGGCGATATCACTAACACTTGTGAAATCCATAGGAACGAGGATGCAGTGCTTGGCCATGAGATTGTTAATCAAATTATGGGCGAAGGTAAAACCAATGCGACCAATCCTGCGAAATTTGTGAAATGGTGCGTGCCATTTGGAGCAAAATCATCTTGCCTCGTTTTGAGGAATGGAAACAGTCGGATCGATCCATTTTGGGATGGGCCATTTTGACTGGTTTTTTTGCTGGGGTGCTGGCTGTGATTCTCAAGCGAGCGGTATTCGGACTTCATGAAGGAATGTTTGGTCTAGGCGAATGGATGAAGGCCAGTTGGTTTCTTGGTACGGGCCCATTGCTGGGACTTTTCGCCACCCGATGGGTTATCAAAAAGTGGTTGCGAGGAGAACACCCCGGGCCAGGAGTTCCGAGTATTTTGCACGCCCTTTCACAACGTCGAGGTCGAATCAAGCGAACGTGGATGTATGCTCCATTATTGACGAGTGCACTGTCAGTTGGTTTGGGGGGCTCTGGCGGATTGGAGGCACCAGCCCTTCAGGCTGCGGCTGCCGTTGGATCGGAAATTGGTCGACAAACGAAAAGAACATTTAAGCGGCGCATGCTGCTAATTGGTTGTGCTGCTGCTGCTTCCCTGGCGGCTTTGTTCAAAGCCCCGGTTGCGGCGATTATTTTTGCAGTGGAAGTCATCATGATTGACTTGACGGCCGCAAGCTTGGTGCCTTTGTTGCTGGCTTCTTTGACGGCATTGATTACAGCGGAATTGTTTCTCGGTCAGGAGGACGTGTTATCAACACCGGTTCTTCAAGCTTTTGATCTGTCTCGCCTTCCGTGGTACGCAGGTTTGGGGGTGATTTGCGCGTTGGGATCGGTGGTTTTTTCTAAAATTTATTTAGCAGCAAGTCATGGCATTGCTCGGATGCGGCATCCAAGGATTAGGATATGGGCGGCGGGGCTTTTCATGGGTGGTGCGGTGATATTTTTTCCGTCTTTGTACGGTGAAGGATACCATGTGGTCAATGGGCTCTTTAAGGGGCATTCCGCCATTTTGGCTGGCGACATGACCATGAACTTGGTGGACCCTGAAGGGTGGGTTTTGATTGGATTCCTGATGCTTGCCTGGATATTGAAGCCGCTTTTGACCGGGATGACGGTTGGAGCAGGAGGTGTAGCGGGGATTTTTGCCCCAGCCATCTTTTGTGGTGCGTTGCTGGGTTATGTTTATGCATTGGGGTTGAATTCATTCCTTTTGGATGGGGGTATTCCAATAGGGAACGCGGTATTGGCCGGGTTGGGAGGCATGTTGGCAGGGGTATTGCATGCGCCTCTCACAGCGATATTGTTGGCTGCTGAAGTCAGCGGTGGTTACGCATTGTTTGTCCCCGTAATGCTTACATCAGCAATCAGCTTCCAGGTCGCGAGATGGTGGATGAAACACAGCATTTACACACAAGAACTGGCAGAGCGGGGAGAGCTCCTTACGCACGATAAGGATCAATCCGTATTGACCTTGATGAAGTTGGTGGATGAAATCGAACGAGATCACGAAGTGGCCAATCCGCATTGGACGTTGGGACAGTTAATCCCCATTATCGAACGAAGTTCGCATAACCTCTTTCCCGTTTTGGATAATGAAGGGAATCTTCTCGGAGTGGTAGATCTTCAAGAGATTAGGGAAATTATGTTCGATCGAAGTATATACGACGAACTAAGGGTTCATGAATTCATGGTGTTGCCTGCAGCAGTGCTTGAATCGCAGACGAAAATGGAAGTCGTCATGACTGAATTTGAAAGGACAGGGGCTTGGTATTTGCCTGTTTTGAGTGGTGGTCGATTTATCGGTTTCGTTTCTCGCACGAGGCTATTCGACACCTACCGTCGCTATCTCAAAGAAGCAAGTTTGGATTGAAAATCAGTCATTCAAAAACTTAAAGGTCACATCAAAAAACTCTTCAGGGTGTGAGGCATGCAGCCAATGCCCTGCCTCTTCTAAGCAATGCGTTTCCAAGCGCAAGCATTGGTTTTCAAATTGTTCCTGATCTGAAGGATTGACATATTCGGATTTCCCACCGTAAATCAAGAGAGTGGGAATGGTGTTGGTTTCCAAAGGAACATCTTTAACAACAGCTGAAACGGAGGAATTCAAGGCGGAAATATTGGGCCTCCAGATCAATCCTTGGTCGCGGTCTCGCCGAAGATTCTTCATTAAAAACCCAACCATAGCGGGATCTTTCAGGTTTTTGGATAAATGTGCTTCGATTGAGGAGCGAGAAGATGCGCCTTCAATAGGAGCAGATTGAATGGCGTCGAAAATGGGTTGATGATGGGGTTTGTATCTGCGGGCAGCTATGTCGGCGATAATGAGACGGTCCACTCGTTCAGGATGAAGATGAGCGAACATCAAAGCGGTCTTCCCCCCCATGCTGTGGCCCAAAATGTTGACTTGAAGAAGCCCTTGATCATCCATAAACTGAAGAAGATCGGATGCCAAATCTGTGTAATTGTGGGAAGAATGGTGGGGACTTCGGCCGTGGTTGCGCTGATCAACGAGCCAGACCTGATGGTGCTCTCCATAGGCTTTCCCAAGTGTATGCCAATTGTCAGCGGTCCCCAGCAGTCCGTGCAAAATAATGAGGGGCTTCCCATCAGGATGGCCCAAATGGCGATAATACAAAGACACGGGAAGGTCCATCATCCTGACGCTTGGTTGGGCCGAATTTGCTCGAGGTAGGCCTCAACGGTCGATTCCAGCCCAAGGTAAAGGGCATCGCTGATCACGGCATGGCCAATGCTAACTTCCTCCAGGTATGGAACGTTTTGAGCGAAATACTTCAAGTTTGTGAGGTTCAGGTCATGGCCCGCATTGATTCCCAGTCCAATTCCATGGGCCAACGTTGCGGCTCTTGCAAAATCAAGAACGGAATCAAGATGGCCTTGCTCAAAACCTTCTGCAAATGGTTGTGTGTATAGTTCTATTCGGTCTGTCCCCACAGATGCTGAGGCCTCAATTTGAGGCGCTTCGGTGGAAGTGAATAAACTGGTGCGAATTCCAGCAGATTTGAACTTTGCGATGATGGCTATGAGGAAGGGTTTGTTCCCCAAAACATCCCAGCCAGCGTTCGAAGTGATCGCTCCTGGGGGGTCGGGGACGAGTGTGACTTGTTCGGGCTTAACAGAACAAACAAGGTCAATGAAGGCTTCTGAGGGATATCCTTCGATGTTAAATTCAGTATAAACTTCTGGACGTAGTGCACGAACATCGTCATACGTAATGTGCCTTTGGTCTGGTCTAGGGTGGACTGTAATACCCTGTGCACCAAATGATTGAATGCGAATAGCGGCTTCAATTACATCAGGATATCGCCCGCCACGCGCATTGCGCAGGGTGGCGATTTTATTGACGTTGATGCTGAGTCGAGTCATCCGTACCTTTCGATTTCAACACCTCCGGTACTTTCCATCGGTGGATTGTCACAAAATTACGCCATGTACGCTCAGCGACTCATGTCTTTGAATTTACCTGTTGTCCGGCCGGAAGATTCCGTTGGAAAGGTGCTTCGGTTAATGGATGAATACAAAGTTTGCCATTTGGCTTTGGTCAACGGTGAAGTTTTCAAAGGACTCATGTATGAGGAGGACCTCATGGAACGTGACGAAGAAACACCCTTGGCGGCTATGGAAGCGCGACCCGTTTCAGTGGAGCCACAGTTGCATTTATACGATGTAGTGAGCCGGTTGGTCGAATCAGAAGTCGATGCCATGCCGGTTGTTCACGAGGGCAAATTCCTCGGATGCATTGAGCCAAAGGCTGTACTTCGTTTCTTGGCAGAAAGCACGCATTGGGCAGGTTTAGGAGCGGTGCTCGTCTTGGAAGTGCCAAAGAATGATTTGTCCATTGCCGAAATCGCTCGCTTGGTGGAGGGTGCAGACGCCAAAGTCATTGCCTGTACAACTTCTCAAAAAGATGACTCCAGCAATGTGGAAGTGACGTTGAAATTGAACACCCAGGACGTGGAGCCGGTCATAGCGACGTTCCAACGTTTTGGATACAGCATTCAAACTTTTTATCACGCGCCAGAACTGGAAGAGGAAATGAGGGAACGATATGAAGCTTTTATGCGTTATTTGGATAACTAAGGGTCATGAAAATTGCAGTTTATGGCAAGGCGTTCGCGCTTGAATTTGACGATGCGGTCAAGCATATTTTGCGCCGCGTCGAAGCTCTGGATCCTCACGCATTAGTGGAATCAGGCTTTTTGCGCATGCTCAATGACCGGATGACTTTGTCGGATCAGTTGAAGCCTTTTGAAGCGCATCATGAATTGAAAGGGTATGACTTGCTCATCGCCATCGGAGGTGATGGGACCATTCTAGAGTCCGCTACACTGGTGAGGGATACTGAAATTCCGGTGCTCGGCGTAAATACTGGACGCCTGGGATTTTTGTCCAATGTGGGCATCGAAGAAATTGACCTCGCCATGGATGCTTTAGCTGCTGGGAGGGTTTGGTATGAAAGAAGGGCCCTGTTGCATGTAGAGGTGGATGATATGGAATTGGGGGAATTCCCATATGCGTTGAATGAGATTGCGATCATGAAGCGTGACACTTCTAGCATGGTCGCCGTTGAGGTTTATCGGGATGATGCCTATGTCAATAATTATTGGGCAGACGGTTTGATTGTGTCGACAGCAACCGGCTCGACAGCCTATTCCTTGAGCGCGGGAGGTCCGATTGTGATGCCGGGATCCAATGTATTGTGTATCAATCCAGTGGCCCCTCACAATCTCAACAACCGTCCGTTGATTGTCCCGTCAGAAGGCCGGCTTGAGCTGGTGGCTGAGGGTCGGGAAAATCAGTTTTTATTGAGTTTAGATTCGCGGATGTTCATCCTCGATGGAGGGCGAAAAGTGCGGGTGACGACTGCGCCTTTTCAGTTTATATTAATCAATCTAGAGCACCAAGAATTTTTCAGTACGGTTCGGGCAAAAATGCATTGGGGCATTGACCCACGGGATCGCTGAGTTTGACGTGGGCAACTGAGTGCGATTTGTTAGCTGTTTTTCTCAATTACTTCGCGCAATACGGCTTAATTTCGCGCGTTAGTGTCTTGCTTTTCGATGCGCAATCCAATGCGATTTCAGCTGAATAAATATCCCATCCCATCCCAATGGGTTTTTCATGCCTTTTTGTGCAGCCTTTTTGTTTTGGGCACCTTCAACGAAGGGATTGCTCAGCGCAGATTTGATCAATCAAAGGAGCTGGGATTGGCCATAGGTACCGGTTATTACTTGGGTGATATTAATCCGGGGAAGCATCTCGGCGGAAAATTGCATGTGGGTTTTGGGGGATATTATCGCCACAATTTTAGTGGCAGAATTTCCATGCGGGTGAACTTATTCAAGGGCCAGGTTGAGGCATGGGATCGGGATAGCAAGGATGATTGGCAAATCAATCGAAATTTGCACTTTCGAAATGAAATAAGTGAGTTGAGCACGGTAATTGAGGTGAACTACCTCGAGCATCGAATGGGCAATCCGGGAGATCGATTCACAGCGTTTTTGTTTACGGGAATAGGGTTTTACAATCACATGCCTAAGGCGCTCATCGAGGGCCAATGGATTGCGTTACAACCGTTAGGAACGGAAGGTCAGGGGACAACCTGGGGGGAGTCTCGCGGCTTGGAGTCATACGGCACTTCGGGAGTGTCTATTCCGTTTGGCTTTGGCTTTAAGGCGAATATTGGGCCATTTGCTGCGCTCTGTTTTGATTGGGGGAATTCGCAAGACCTGGACCGATTACTTGGATGATGTCAGTGGTTCTTATGCTGATGCGCTGGTGTTGCAACAAGAACGGAGCGAATTGACCATGATTCTAGCGGATCAAACTATCGCGCCAGAAGGCGGGGATTCCAACCAAGGGGGACTTCAACGTGGGGACCCTGGCCGCGCCGATAATTATGCCTTCTTGAGTTTGTCCATCAGCTTTCGAATTAGCAAAAAGCCCACGACATGTTGGGCCCAGCCATTCTAATGGGACAGTCTAAACACCGTGAAAACTGTTTGTCGTTGGGTCTCGATTGTGATCGGATTCCTCGCCACATAGCGATTATCATGGATGGCAATGGACGTTGGGCCAAAGAGCGAAATGAATCACGGGTTTTCGGACATATTCACGGGGTCAATGCCGTTCGGTCATCTGTAGAAGCGGCGCTTGAATTGGGAGTGAGGCATTTGACGTTGTATGCTTTCAGCACGGAAAACTGGAGTCGGCCGGCCGAGGAGGTCAATGCCTTGATGGATTTGTTGGTCACGACCTTGGTAAAGGAGGTGGAGTCATTGGGGGATAAGGGGGTGCGACTTCGAACCATCGGTGATTTATCGGCGCTTCCCATTGATTGCCAAGAGCAACTGCGATTGGCTGAGGATGGCACCAAGAATCTCCAATCGCTGGACTTGATTTTAGCATTGAATTATAGTTCGAAATGGGAATTGGTTGAGGCGATCAAGCAGTTGATGAAATCGGACATTGATCCGAAGGACTTGACGGCAGACGATGTAGCGCGGAATCTGTCGACGAATCAAATCCCAGATCCGGAATTGATGATTCGGACCAGTGGGGAGCACCGGATTTCTAATTTTATGCTTTGGCAATTGTCTTATGCAGAACTTTATTTTACGCCGACTTTGTGGCCCGATTTCAGTAAAGAGCATTTTTATGAATCCGTGCGTGATTTTCAAAACCGCGATAGGCGTTTTGGAGGCATCATGGATGCTAACCGTACCATGTCTAAGAAAGGATGATGATGATCGATAGAATTTGCGGAAGGGCAATTTGCGGCGCTGTGGTTTTGCTACTCACACTGATGTTTTCTGTTCAGGTCCAGGGGCAGGAAATCCCTGGAATAGAGTGGGGCAAGAAATACAAGTTGGCGGGCTTGACAGTTTTGGGGGCGGATTACACCGATGCACAGGCCGTTAAACTTTTTAGCGCACTTCAGATTGGACAGGAGCTGACCATCCCCGGAGAGGAGCTTTCCAATTCCATTCGGAATCTTTGGGCCCAGGACTTGTTCGATGATATCGGTATTGAATTGGCCGAAGTCCGAGGAGATGAAGTATACCTGGTGATTCAAGTGAAGGAATTGCCTCGTTTGACCCGCTATTCATTCACGGGAGTGAGCCGATCGGAACAGGAAACATTGAAGGGTAAAGTGGAGTTGTTGACGGGACGTGTGGTCAACGAAAATGTGGTGGCTACGGCCCGAAAACGCCTGAGAGAGCACTATCACGACAAAGGTTTTTGGGATGCAGAAATTGACATCGTCCAGTGGTCGGATTCCACATTTGAGAACGGTGCGAGATTAACCATTGCCATTAAGAAAGGAGAGAAAGTCAAGGTGGGCGAGATCGTATTGGCAGGGACGCATCAAATTGAAACGAAACGGATCCTTCGCACGATGAAGGATTTGAAAGCCAAGCAATGGTACCGCATATTCAAATCCAGTAAGTTCGTTGAGACCAATTTGGATGCCGCTCGGACGCAGGTCATTGCTTTGTACAACACGGAAGGCTTTCGAAATGCTCGAATCCTGAGTGATTCAATTTACCGCTTGGATGATGGTTCACTGGGGATTGAATTTGACATCCACGAAGGCAATCAATTTCATTTTGGCGACATTGCCTTTACGGGAAATGCCAAATACCGTTCAACCCAATTGGACTCGATTTTAGGGATTAAGCAGGGGGATGTATACAATTTGGAACGGCTGGAGACCCGGGTCTATATGGACCCGAAGGGACTGGATTTGAGTTCCTTGTATCAGGATGATGGTTATTTGACCTTTCAGGTTGTTCCCATTGAAACGCGCATTGAAAATGACACCATTGATATAGAAGTGCGGATGATGGAGGGCAAGCAATTCCGCATTGGCAAGGTCATTGTCAAAGGAAACACGAAGACCAATGACCATGTCATTTATCGGGAAATCCGAACGCGGCCAGGGGATTTATTCAGCCGAACAGACATCATTCGTACGCAGCGGGAATTGGCCCAATTGAATTACTTCAACCAGGAAGCGTTTGGTATTAACCCGATTCAACATCCCGAGGACGGCACGGTTGACATCGAATATGCTGTGGAAGAAAAACCGTCCGATCAGATTGAATTGAGTGGAGGATGGGGAGGAGGCAGAGTGGTCGGTACTTTGGGAGTGAGTTTTACAAATTTCAGCGCCCGAAATATGTTCAAAAAGGGAGCTTGGAAACCGATACCAACAGGTGATGGGCAGACCTTATCGGTTCGTGCGCAATCGAATGGCCTCTACTTCCAGAGTTACAACATGAGTTTCATGGAGCCGTGGTTGGGAGGTAGCAAGCCGAATAACTTGAGCTTGCAAGTTTGGCGTTCTATCCAAACCAACGGTCAACCAAAGCAGATCGAGGGAGTGGTGAATGAATTGCGTCAATCATTGGAAATTACTGGATTAAGAATAGGTTGGGGACAACGAATGAAAAAGCCCGATGATTGGTTCAGGATGGATGTTTCTCTCAGCTATCAGCATTTCGTTTTAAACGACTATGGTGTATTCTTCAGCTTTGCCAACGGCAAGGCGAATAACTTGGCATTGGATTTCGTGATCACCCGAAATTCCATGTCCGATCCCATTTTCCCAGTTTGGGGCTCCAATGTTTCCATCTCGCTCAAAGCGACTCCTCCCTATTCTGCGTTTCGTAGTGAAGACGATGAATACTATGCCGACCTTGAGGATGCGGACCGGTACAAATGGGTGGAGTATCACAAGTGGAAGATCAAAGCAGAGTGGTATACTCCTTTGACACAGTCAGCTGGGGAAAACCCCCGATCGTTGGTTTTGAAAACCCACGCAGCGATTGGGTTAATTGGTCAATACGATCGCCGGGTTGGTTTATCGCCTTTTGAGCGCTTTTATTTAGGCGGTGTATACTTGAGCGGATACGTATTGGACGGAAGGGAGATTGTGAATTTGCGTGGATTTGATGACTTAGCACTGACCATGCCAAATCAAAACACGGGAGCTCCTGTCATTGCGAAATATGGAGCGGAATTGCGCTATCCGCTTTCGACTAACCCCAGCGCAACGATCTTTGTGCTGGGATTTGTGGATGCGGGGAAAACTTGGGCGGATGCTCGAGAATTTAACCCGTTCGAGGTCTATCGATCTGCGGGGGTTGGAATGCGGATCTTCCTTCCGATGTTTGGGCTCTTGGGCTTGGATTATGGATGGCGATTGGACGACATCCCTTCTCAACCGAATATGGCCCGCGGACAATTTCATTTTAGCATGGGCATGAATATGGGAGAACTTTGATGCTCCCGCATTGAAAAAGAACACATGAAAACGACATCATCATTCCTCTTAATTGTAAGCCTTTTGTGGCTTTCATCGGATGCATTTGGACAGAAATTTGCCTACATCGATTCGGACTTTGTGCTGCTACACCTGCCCGAATATGCGGATGCACAGGCGCAATTGAATCAGTTAGCCATCGACTGGCAAGTCGAGGTAGAAACGAAAATGGAATCTGTTGAGCGGTTGGAGCTGGCGTATCGCGCAGAGCGCATTCTTTTAACGCCAGAAATGCGGCAGAAGCGTGAAGAAGAAATCACGACCAAGCGTCAAGAGGCACGGGGATTGCAGAAGGAGAAATTTGGCGTTGAGGGTGAGCTGTTTAGGAAGCGTCAAGAATTGATTCAACCGGTTCAAGACTTGGTGTTTGAGGAACTCAAGGACATTGCGAGTGGAAGTGGATATATGGTGGTTTTTGACAAGAGCAATCAAAGTAACATGCTTTACACCAATCCGAAATATGATATATCGGACCGATTAATCAAGGCGTTGGGTTACGTCCCTGGAGAGACCTTGGAAAGCGAGGAAGACGATAAGGAAGCTGGAAAAAGCATCCAGGACAAGGCGAAAGACGTGATGGATAAAGGCCGTGACGCGGTCGGTGGCGCGTTGCGTGGTGGTGCAGGAGGGTTGCGTCCAGGCGGCAATTCGGTGAACAGTAAGGGGAAGGACTGAAGAAATTAAACATCCCGCACTATTTTTGACAAACTATTTTTAATCAAACAATGAAGCATATTATCCTCACAACGATCCTGACGTTGGGCCTTTTTACATCAGCATCAGCACAGAAGTTTGGCCACATTAATGCACAAGAAGTATTAATGAACTTGCCGGAAAGAGCGCAAGCACAGGGAGTGATTGAATCTCAGGCGGCCGAGTACCAAGCGGAGGTTGCCAGAATGCAGGAGGATCTTCAGACCAAATTCGCGGAGTATCAGGCGAAGAGCGAAACATGGCCAGCGGCCATTCGGGAACAAAAGGAAAGGGAATTGCAGGGTTTAGATCAGGGCTTGCAGGAATTTGGATCGACGGTTCAGAATGAGTTAGCGGCAACGGAACAGGAACTTTTGATGCCGATGATTGAGCGTGTTCAAGCGGCCATCAATGCCGTAGGTGCGGAAAATGGATTTACCTACATTTTTGACTCGAGCACCGGTGCTACCGTTTACAACGGTGGAGAGGATATTTCAGAATTGGTAAAGGTCAAACTGGGTATGTAACCTGGCCGATTGGTGCATGAAGCCCATCGGAATTTTTGACTCAGGAATTGGCGGTCTGACCGTCGCTAAGGCAATCGCTAATCGCTTGCCTCATGTACCGTTGATTTATTTTGGGGATACGGCCCATTTGCCGTACGGGGAAAAAAGCCCTGAATTGATCCAGTATTACGCGTCCCGAATTTCTCATCATTTGCGTGACCAGGGATGTCGGATCATGGTGGTGGCATGCAACTCAGTATCGAGCAATGCCTTGCATGCGGTGCAGGATGCACTGGGGCCTAAAATCCCTGCCATTGATGTCATTGCACCTGTGATACAGGAGGCAATCAAGCGATTTCCTGGGGGGCGCATAGGGGTTATCGGCACCCGGGCGACCATTGAATCAGGCCATTATCAGGAATTATTAAAAGGGCACGGTTGTGAAGTGACGGCCATGGCCACACCGCTCCTTGCTTCGGCCATCGAAGAGGGGTTTCACGAAGGTTCCGTTTCTGACGCGTTGTTGGAGGCCTATTTGGGGGGGGGGACGTTTGATGAGGTGGATGCGTTGATTTTGGGATGCACTCATTATCCCTTGATTACGTCTCAAATCAGAGCTTTCTTACCAGACCATGTAGCGGTAATTGATAGTTCAATTGTGGTGGCGAATTCGGTTGCGGAAGCCTTATCCGAAATGGATGAGGAAAAATCAGGCAAGGCAAATCAGCGTTTTATAGTTTCCGATTTGACGCCATCATTCTCCATGGGCGCTCAACGATTTTTTGGTTCGGAAGTCCATTTGGAAGAGAGTCCTTTGTGGGATTTCTAATGGCAGAAGCGGAGCTCTTAAATTAGCGAAACCAGTCGGTATATTCCACATAGCGTTGCGCGGTGGCTTTCAATGATTGCCTCAGCTCGGGCTTAACGACCCCGCAATCTTTCGCTGGAACACCGGCCCATAATCGCCCTTTGGGAACAATGGTTCCCGCTAGTACCACCGCTCCAGCCGCGACGACCGCCTCTTCGCCAATGACGGCGTGGTCCATGACCACAGCGCCCATTCCGATCAACGCGGATTTTCCAATGTGTGCACCATGAACAATGGCGTTATGGCCGATAGAAGCCTCATCCTCGATGGTCGTTTCACTTTTTTCGAAAGTACCGTGTACCACGGCCCCGTCTTGCACGTTGACTCGTTGTCCAATTCGGATGGGGGCAACATCTCCTCGGATGACTGCTTGGAACCAAACGGAACTGCTCGTTCCAATCGTAACGTCTCCAACGATGGTGGCATTGGGCGCAATCCAACATTGGGCATCGATTGCAGGTTCAATTCCGCGGCACGGAAGGATAAGTGGCTTTTGCATTGGAAACTAGTGCAATGTTGAATGATGTTCAGGCCAATGTTTTTGGAATGAATGTTCCAACCATGAAGGCCTGTCAAAGATGCGGAATTGAAGGGCGAGAATCAGATTCGATTCGGAAACTTCCCAAATCCCACCCGTATTTTCTATTATCGCTCCATCGAGCAGAGCACAAGTTTCCGTGACGGATCGAATGGACCGAGAAGCCCGGTGCGAAAATGCCCATTTGGCCATGGATTTTTTGAATAGTTCTTCCACCTGTTCAGGCCAATGGAACACCGGATCCTGCTGACGCTCCTCCCAAACGTTTCGAATGGCTTTCCGCGCCGACTCTCCATCCATACTCCACCAAGGGCCTCCAGAAGGTGTTGCAGCTGATTCGCACAATTGCCCAGAGGGGGTTTCCAGATGCAGTGCGAAACGCTCCATCACCGGACCAGATATTCGACGCAAATACTTCCGAACTTCTCCTCTTGTGCACCGACAGGTTCGAGTTCGGTTGGTCAAATGGCCGCAGGGACAGGGGTTCGCTGTAGCCACGGTGATGCCATTCGCATTGAAGGTTTGGCTGCCGTCTGCTCGAGCGATTTCGACTCGTCCTCTTTCCAAGGGGCTTCGCAGAGCTTCAATGGCATTGCGTGAGAATTCTGGGAATTCATCCAAGCATAAGACGCCACCGCTCGCGAGGGCCAGTTCGCCTGGAACGGCTCCAGAGGAATTCCAGGATCCGATCAATGCATGGGCAGTGGCTTGGTTGTGGGGTTGCCGGAAGGGCCTTAGGCCCTTATCGGAGTATGGTTCTCCGCGTCGGGCATGCAGTTGTTTGAATTGCTTGAATTCGGCATCAGTTGCGGCAGGCAAAAGTTCGACGAGGGCCCGTGCCATCATGGATTTGCCGGACCCTGGAGCTCCTATGAGAAGCATGTGATGGCGTCCAGCCGCTGAGATGACAAGCCCTTGTTTGCTGAGCAGTTCTCCTTCAATGGAATCGTAGAGTAGGGGGGATTTTGCTTGGATAGAAGGGAGGTGTTTGGGCTGTAGGTTCACTCGTGATAGTGAGCCTTTTCCTTGCAATGCATCGCAAGCTTGGTAAAGATCTCCGGGAGAGTAAACAGGAATTTCTTGGGGAACATCGGGTGTTGCATCCAATGGAATGAAGCACTGTTGGATTCTCGCAGATGATCCTGGAATGAACCACTCCATTCCATCATGCAGGGGCATGGATTGAGGTGAGCTAGGTTGGATTTTACCGTCCAGCGTCAGCTCTCCCCACGAGAACAAGGAAGCCAGTTTGTCTGATGCAATTTCTCCCGAACTAGCCAACATGGCCAAAGCAATAGGAACGTCCAAACTGCCTTCCACAATGGAATGATTCGTGGGTCCAATATGCAAGGTCATGGCTCCTGACGGGCGAGGCAAATGAATGGTTTCTAAAGCCGCATATATTCGGGCCAACGCATGCCTTGCAGCAGTCCATGACAGGCCCGAGACGTGGAAACGTGCCCCTCGCGTTCGATGCAACTGAACGGACACAATCCGCCCCTTGGTGCCGATAAAACCGGCGCCACACGTAGTGATCAACATGAATGAGTGCTATTGAGCTTGTTCGATTTGATCGATCCAAGCGTGGATGACCTTGATATGAAGCTCTTGGACCCGATCGGCATATCCTTCCCACGGAATACTCACGACTACGTCGCACAACGGAGCGAGATCACCTCCACCACGACCGGTTAATCCCACCACTTTCATGCCTGCGGATTTTGCAGCCTTGGCCGCAAGAATGATATTTTGAGAGTTGCCACTTGTGGAGATGGCCAGCAAAATATCCCCCGGTTGCCCTAGCGCTTCAACGAATCGGGAAAAAACACGCTCAAACCCATAATCGTTGCCTACACAAGTCAAGTGCGAAGGATCACTGCAAGAAATCGCTGCCAGGCCTGGACGGTTTTCCCGGTAGCGCCCGCTCAGCTCTTCTGCGAAGTGCATGGCATCACTCATGGAACCGCCATTTCCACATGAGATGATTTTGCCTTTATTAGCCAACGCTCCAATCATGGCTTGCCCACCTTCCTCTATTCGCTGCATCAAGACACCATCCCTTTTGACCGTTTCCAACAGCTGAGCTGCTTCGTCAAAATGTTCTTGTATTCGGTTGATTTGATTCATGGCGTGAAGTTGGGAAATGCCCCGTGAGATCCTCCAATAATTTTGTATTCGGTGCCGTTTAAGTTATGATCTTAATGCGTGAATTGCTCGAGCCCATCTTCTAAAAACGCAACGAATTCAGAAGGGTCTGGGTCATATCCAGCACTTCCTCCAATTTGCTGTCCAGTGTGATCCAGCATCACATAAAACGGTTGGGAATTGGTGTTGAATTTCGAAGCTTGAAAGTAGGACCATTTGTTTCCTACCGTGCGGACTTTAAAGGCCTTTCCTCCATAAGATTCTTCGCGTTGCTCTGATTCAGGCAGATCCTTGCGCTCATCCACATAGAGTGAAACGAGTACGACATCGGTAGTGAGCATGGTTGAAACGCGTGCGTCTGGCCAGACTTGCTCTTCCATTTTTCGGCAGTTCACGCACGCCCACCCCGTAAAGTCTAACAATACTGGCTTGCCTTCTGCTTTGGCTGCGGCCAAGCCTTTCTCATAATCCGTGAAACGAGCTTCTACATGCCCATTTGCAGCGCCATGCTCGCCACTGCCCATGCCCGCGGCTTCACTATAAAATATGGGAGGAGGAAAGCCGCTGATTAATTTGACGGGTGCGCCCCACATTCCAGGCAGCATATACAAAGCAAACGTCAGGAACACCATTCCAACGGAGAAACGGAAAACCCCGATACGCTCTGTTTTGGAATCGTGTGGGAAGGCAATCCAACCGAATAAATAGAACGCAATTGCCAAGGAAACAGCAATCCAAATGGCAATAAAGAGCTCCCGTTGCAATAACCCCAGTTGCAAAACCAAGTCAGCATTGGAAAGGAATTTGAAGGCGAATCCAATCTCGAGCAAACCGAGGACCACTTTGACGCTGTTGAGCCAACCACCCGATTGTGGCAACGAGTTGAGCCATCCTGGGAATGCACTGAAAAGCATGAATGGCAAGGCAAGAGCGAGTGAGAACCCAAACATCACAGCCATTGGAGCTGCGAACGAACCTGTTGCTGCTCCAGCGAGGGCACTTCCCACCAATGGACCCGTGCAGGAAAAGGAGACAATCGCTAAGGTAGCGGCCATAAAGAAAATGCCGAGAATTCCACCTTTGTCAGCAGCTTTATCGGTTTTGTTTGCCCAACTGGTCGGGAGTTGGATTTCAAATGCACCCAAGAAACTCGCGCCAAAAATCAATAGGAGTGCAAAAAGAAAGACGTTGAAAATGGGATCTGTTGAGATAACATTGAGCACGTCAACCCCAAAAAATGCAGTGAGTAGAAGGCCAAGCCCTGTGTAGATAAAAATGATGAAGAATCCATAGATCAGAGCGTTGCGGATGCCTTCAGATCGGGTTTTGGATTGTTTCGTGAAGAAACTAACGGTCATCGGGATCATTGGGAAAACACAAGGCGTGAGCAGAGCTGCAAATCCAAGAAGCATTCCCAATAAAAAGACACCCCATAAGTTCTCGCTTTTCTTATCCTCAACAGGCGCGTCGCCGCACCAATGTTCCAGCGAAGGGCAGAAGTCTGGCGCTTCGCTTGACTGGAGTTTTTGGCCTATGTCAAGTGAAAATGTCGCGTCTGGGGGAAAGATGCATTTTGCAGAGTCGCAGACCATAAAGGTGATCAAACCTGAGATTGACTCCTCTTTTTCTGCGGAGCCCTTCAGCTTCTGGACCCAAAAGACCTCCTCTTCGAAATAAGGGACGTCCATGTCAAAAACCGGATCGAAATCGACTATTGGATCACATTCTGTTGCCTCCCCAACGCGCTCCATATTTGGAGGCAATTCAAAGGTGAAAGAGGTCGGTATCGGGCCGTCCATGCGTTCCATGAATTGGCTGAATACGTGCCAACATGGATCTAAAGAGGCGTGGAACACCAAATCGAATTCATCTAAAACGGCGGTCTCATACAGGGCAACGTTCCAAGTAAGGGGCTCGAGAATTTCACTTTTCTCTCCCTCGAATTCACCACTACACAGGTGTTGGAGAGGGGGGCAATAATCGGATCGCGCATCTGCAGGACGGCGATCTTGAATATCAATTTTGAAATCGATGTCCTCCGGTGGGAGACAACGAGACGCGTCGCAAACCATGAAGCTCAGATACCCTTCGATGTGCCCGCTGGCCCCTTCTTTTGTCTCAATTCGCTGGACCCAAAACACCTCTTCTTCGAAGAATTTAAGGTCCATCATAAAGTTGGGGTCGTACTCTACCAATGGCTCACATTCTTGAACGTGGCCAATGGAATCCGCATCAGCGGGCAGGGTCATCTCGAACCAAGTAGGCAATGGACCATCAGGCTTATCCAAAAATTGGCTGTAAATGTGCCAACAGGGCTCTACGGAGGCATGAAACACCAAGTCTAATTCGCCCGGAGTTTCAGTCTCATAAAGGCCAATGTCCCATTCTACGGGATCCAAAATTTGACCCGATAGATTGATCCATTGCGCGCTAGATACTATCACCGTCAAAACGGTTAATGCGCGGAATGCAAGTCGTTTCATTTCATTCATCGTTCTGCGAAGATAACGCAAGCCCATTCTCTCTTGAACAGACGGTCCATTGCTAGGCTGTAGTTTCAATTATAGATCAATCTCCTCGCCGAGTTTGAGCCCGAAGGGTCTGCGAATCAGCCAGCTTCCCAAATAAACCAAAGGAGTGTCGAACAATGCGATGAACACTTTGAAAAGAAAGCCATACAAGATCAGATTCCAGAATAAAATCCATTCGATTTGCCCCAGGGAACACATCAAGAAAATCACCGTAAACGTGTCTACGAATTGCGAGGGAATTGTGCTGAGATTGTTGCGGAGCCAGAGCATTTTGCCTTTCGTTCGCGCTTTCCAGAAATGGAATAAGCGCACGTCCAGGAGTTGAGCTAAAAGGTATGCGGCCATTGATGAACCTACCGCGACAACGGTCGAGCCAAAGACATGGTCGAATTCAGCATCATTGACAGGAGACCAAATTGCCGCAGGAACAGCTTGGCTAACCGTCACAATGATTAAAACAAATAGGCTAGCAAAAAGACCAGATATCACGACTAGGTTTGCTTTTTTGCGGCCAAAACACTCGCTGATGAGGTCAGTGACGAGAAAGGTGATGGGGTATGGCAGCAACCCGACACTTTGTTCGAAGGTCAACCAGGAGGTGGGCGCCCAATGAAAGAACTTTCTGAATATTAAGTTGCAAGCGATTAAGCTGGCTATAAAAAGCCCTGCTAAAATCATGTATATCCGCGTGGCCAGTTCTTTTTTCTGGATAGATAGAGCGTTCGATTTGGCAGAACTCATAAGAGAAAATTAAGATGGCGTTTGATTCCAAATTAAGCTATTTCGCTCACGAAAAATGAGGACATGCGCTGTTTCAAATCGGGCCCCAGACCGAATGTCAGTTTGGGCTAAGGCGCGGATTTCTGGAACGGCGCGCGCTGATATTTTCCAATCCTTTGCCAATCGATAAAGGATTTCATCTGCGAGTGGCTCCTGTTTCCAAGCGTCAAGCTCCAAAACACCGGAACCCGAATCATCGAATCGAAAACAGCGGTTTCTCGCCGCGTCAAGGCTTTGGTGCAATTCGTTTGATAGCGGCCGCCAGCGCTCAGCTAGTCGGGCCAGATGTTGCCCCGAACCGGCCCGCAAGCTTTCCAACAAAGGCAACACCTCATGGCGGAGCCGATTGCGTAAATAATCTGGATTGGTGTTGTTTGTGTCGTCTCTGTATTCCAATCCAATGGACTTTACCCAAGCGTTGATTTCTTCGCGTGAGATCCCCAAAAAAGGCCGTAAAAGGGTTCCTTCTCGGCTGACATCGCTCATGGCGCTAAGGGCCAAAGGGTCTGCAGAACGAATCAAGTGAAGCAACAGTGTTTCCGCTTGATCATCGGCATGATGCCCCGTGGCGATATAACTCACGGTGCCTTGCTTTTGGCGCAATTGCTCCATCCAAACGTATCTCACACGTCGCGCTTCTGATTGGGTCCCTTCGGAATCGCCCTGCAGGATTGACTTGTGAACTTCCAGGGGAACTTGGTGACGCTTAGACCATGCTTCTACGCATGCTTGATCGCCATCTGAATCAATGCCCCGCAAGCCATAATTAACATGTGCTGCGAGAATGTTTTGCCCGATTCTATTCAGGGCTTCTCCCAGTGCCATGGAGTCTCGCCCGGCACTCATGGCGACAATGAGAAGGTCCTCTTTTGCAATCCCATGAGCATGGAGCCATTGCTCAACGACCGTGGGAAGGCCTCGGCGATCTTCAGGCATTGCCCTTCAGAGTTTGGAGCAATGCTTCTGCCTTGAGCAGGCATTCGTCGTATTCTTTTTCTGGATCGCTCATCGCTGTGATGGCGCCACCGACTTGCAAGGAAATACGTTGTGTGCGTTCATTGCATGCAATGCTTCGGATGACCACATTGAGGTCCAAATCCCCATTGGGGCGGACGTATCCCACCGTGCCGGAATAAATTCCTCGGCGGGTGCCTTCGAGTTCTTCGATGAGCTGCATGGCTCGAATTTTCGGCGCACCGGTCATGGAACCCATGGGAAAGGTCGCCTCGATCAAATCGCGCATGCTCTTCTCGGGCGCCATGGTGCATTGCACCGTAGAGATCATTTGGTGGACAGTCTGGAATCGGTGGATGCCAAACAATTCAGGCACGGAAACCGAGCCAGGCAAAGCCACCTTGGATAAATCATTCCGGACGAGATCGCAAATCATCACGTTTTCTGCCCGTTCCTTTGGATCGTTAAACAGTTGGCGGGCAAGTCGGTTATCCTCCTCTTGGTCAGCTCCCCTTCGCGCGGTTCCCTTAATGGGAGAGGAAGTGATTTGATCCCCACGCTTTTTCAAAAATAATTCAGGTGAACCACAGAGCAATTGATGTTCTCCAGCCTTCATCAGCGCGCTATAGGGAGCCTTGGTCAATCGCTGAAGCCGAATGTAAGCGCTCCACGGATCTTGCAGCACCCCATCACCATGCCATTCTTGGCACAAATTCAGTTCATAGACATCCCCTCGTTGGATGTGTTTTTTGACCCGATGAACCCGCTGAAGATACATGGATCGATCCCACCGGGGCTTTAAGGCTATGCGCTCTGCTGGAGGATTCGTCTCCGGAGCATCACGCTGTACGGCCTGCAAAAGGGAATTCGCATCTGGTTCGTTTTGTCCGCAGACCACTTCAGCCTCGGAACGGTTCCCACCCCACTCAATAACCACTCGCGGCTCAACCCAATGCATTACGGGAAACCCGGCGCTGTCCGAGCGCTCCGAATGCAGTTTTTCCACCACGTTTTTGAGATCGTAGCCCAGCCAGCCAAATGCCCAAGTCTTTTCGCCGCTGGAGTTTTTCAAAAACTGATTCCAGGCTTCAATGCACTCGGGACGTTCTACGCCCCAAGTCAGGGATCGCTTCGCCCCCACAGCAAGGAGGCAGCGGCCTTCTTTGCGTCCATCAAAAAGGAGTGAAACATGGGCTTCCCGGGCAAACACCTCGGCTAAATCAGGTAGTGCGATGCCGGTAAATTCCAGCGAGTCTAAGGGGACTCGAACATCAGATGAGTTCAATTTCTCGGCGAGCATGGTTTCCACGGTTGGAAGATACGTCGCTACATGAATTCAGGAGATTGGAGTACGGCCAATTTTGCTCAGCACGAGTTCTTCGAGGCCTTCGATCCAACGGGGATGATCGTTGAGACTTGGAACAAAGTCCAGGGAGTCACCTCCGTGCTCTTGGAACAACCCCACATACTCCTCTCCAATTTCCACAATGGTTTCCAAGCAATCAGCAACGAATGCAGGGCTGAAGACCAAAAGTTTTTGGTCTCCAAGGGCTGCACGTTGTTGGATGACGACATCGGTAAAGGGCTCCACCCATCCCTTTCCCAAGCGGGATTGAAAACACACGGTGTATTGGTCAGTGTTCAGGTTTAATCGTTCGGCTAAAGCACGTGCGGTTGCATAACATGTGGCTTTATAGCAAAACCGATTCTCATCGTTGATTTCGTCTTCGCAACTGTGATTGGAGCATTGACGATCATCGTAGACTTTATCCAATTGCCGTTCCGGTAATCCGTGAAAGCTGAAAAGGATGTGATGGTATGTTGGGAGGTCGAAAGCGGAAGCGCGTAGTTCAAAGCCGTCGAGGTACCCAGGGAAATCCCAATACTGGCTAATGGAAACGACGTCAGGGATGACATACCATTTGCTGATTACTTCGAAAGCTTTTTGAAGTGTAGATCCTGTAGAAGCAGATGCATACTGTGCATACAATGGCAAAATAATGATGCGATCGTATTGCTCTTTTTGCATGCGTTTGAGCACTCCATCCATGGACGGATTTTGGTACCGCATAGCAAGTTCCACCTTCACAGCCCCCTCAAAGGCAACCTGCATTTCGGGTCGATCTAATCGGGCTTGCAATGCGTCGCGGACGCTCTCACCGTGGGTCAAAAGTGGTGATCCTTCGGTCGTCCAAACTTTTTTGTACTCCCGAGCGCTTCGAAAACTTCGGATCGGAGCGATCACCACATTGACCAAAAACTTCCGGGCCAACCAAGGGATGTCTATGACGCGCTCATCTCCCAAAAATTCACGCAAGTAACGGCCAACTGCCCCTGGTGTGGGGGCATCTGGTGTGCCGAGGTTAATGAGTAACAGTCCTGTCTTCATGATGCATTAACCAACAAGTGGGTTCCCCTGTAGTTCAATGAGTGGATCAAATGTGCAAAGCGCGATCACTCGTAGCTGCCAACGCTGCTTCTTTGATGGCTTCGGTAAATGTTGGGTGAGCATGGGACATGCGGCTGATGTCTTCCGCAGATGCACGGAATTCCATTGCCACCACAGCTTCCGCAATCATGTCGGCTGCGCGTGGCCCGCACATGTGCACCCCAAGGATTTCATCGGTTTCAGCATGCGCCAATACTTTCACGGATCCGTCGGTGTCCATCGAAGCGCGTGCCCTGGCGCTCGCTTTGAAAGGGAATGACCCTGATTTGTATGGAGTCCCAGAAGCTTTGAGCTCTTCTTCTGTTTGTCCAACTCCGGCGACTTCTGGCCAGGTGTAGACAACGTTAGGAATCAAATTGTAGTCAATGTGCGGTTGCTGCCCAGCAATAACTTCTGCCGCGACCACACCCTCCTCTTCTGCTTTGTGCGCCAACATGGCACCGCGTACCACATCGCCAATTGCGAAAATGTGTGGTACAGATGTACGCATTTGATGATCCACGGGAATGCGACCACCGTCATCTGCCCCCAAACCGGCGGCGGATAAATTCAATCCCTCGGTGTACGCCTTGCGGCCGACCGAAACCAAGCAGTAATCCGCTTTCCAAATCACTTCCGCCCCTTTCTGATCGTTCGCTTTAACCACCACGCTCTTGGCGCTGGCCTTTACTTCTTTCACGCCATGTTGCAGATGGAACTTCACGCCCAGTTTTTTCATGGAGCGCATCAGTTCTTTTCCCATAGCTCGATCCATCGTTGGGATGATGGCATTTTGGTATTCGACTACATGGACCTCCGTTCCCAATCGGGCATAAACACTGCCCAACTCAAGCCCAATGACACCACCCCCAACAACCACAAGGCTCTTCGGTAGCGCAGGCAAGCTCAGCGCTTCTGTAGACGTAATGACGCGTTTTTTATCAATTTGAATGAAGGGCAATGAAGCGGGTTTGGACCCCGTCGCAATGATGATGTTCTTCCCGGATATTTCGGATGCTTTTCCTTTGGCGGGGGTGATCGTAATCGTATGGCTATCCTTAAATGAGCCCAATCCATGGCAGACCGTGATGTTGTTTTTTTTCATCAGGAAGTCAAGGCCGGCAGTGGTTTGTTCCACCACGCCAGCTTTCCGCTTGATCATCTGCTTGAAGTCCAACTTCCAGCCAGTGGCTCGAATGCCATGCTCTGCGAATTGGTGTTGGGATTGGTGGTAATGCTCCGAACTGTCGAGCAACGCTTTCGAAGGAATGCAGCCGACGTTTAGGCAGGTGCCACCCAAAGCGTTGTACTTTTCAATCAAGGCTGTTTTATTTCCCAGCTGTGCGGCACGAATGGCAGCGACGTAACCTCCTGGCCCGCTACCGATGACAATGACATCATAAGATTCCATGGTGCAAAGGTAACGCGAACCGACCGCATTGGAGCCTGAAGCAATGCCTTCTCCAGCATGGCTTGTGAACGAAAATCATGTTTCTTTGTAGTTCAGCGGACGCGTCAGAATGATTTGGCGGAGCTGTGTATACAATTGGGAATCCATACCGAAATCGCCCCACCCCACCCATGTGGAATCGAATAGCCGCCCGTCTCATACGTCAACGGCTTTTGTGGTTGATTTTGTTGGGGCTGGGAACTGCCTTTATGGCTATGCAAATTCCCAATGCTCGGTTGCAGTATACATTCAAGGGGTTGCTTCCGAAGACGGATTCCACGGCGTTAGAGCACCAGCTGTTTGTTGAACTTTTCGGTTCAGAAGGCAATGTATTGCTGATTGGAGCTGATGCGCGCGACTTGCAAAACCCGGAACAGCTGCAAGCGTGGTTTGAATTGGCAGAGGGCATTCGTTCAATGGATGTCCGATTGGATACCGTGGATGATGGAATAGATGATATGGTCTCGTTACCGATCATCGATAGTGTTTTTTGCATGACCCATGCTTTCACACTCGTGAAAGACACGGCGCTCCGAAGGTTTGAATTGCAGCCTCTTATTCCCAACGGTACTATGGTGGTCGGGGGGAAGGTGACACAAGGCTTCACGGATAGTCTGTTTGCTTCGATCTCTCAGCTTCCTTTTTATGAGGGGCTCTTGTATACGAATGATGGGAACGCCACCCTGATGACGGTTTTTTTGGATGCGGCCTTATTCAATTCCAAGAAAAGGGGCACTGTCGTAGAGGACTTGGTGGCCATGTCCGACGCTTGGAGTGAGAAACATGGAGTGGATTTGGCCATCAGCGGATTGCCATTTATTCGAACTGAAATGACCAACAAGGTCAAAGGCGAAATCGGCTGGTTCATTGGGGCCGCCATGTTGGTTACGGCATTGCTTTTACTTCTTTTTTTCCGGAATTTCGTGGTGATGGGGGTGAGTTTACTGGTGGTTGCTACAGGGGTGATTTGGTCATTGGGCACCATAGCATTGTTTGATTACCCGATCACCATGCTGATGAGTTTGATTCCTCCGCTGATGATTGTCATCGGCGTGCCGAACTGCATTTATCTGGTGAATAAGTACCATGCTGAATACAAGCGGCATGGCAACAAGGCGATGGCCTTGCAACGCATGATTGTGAAGGTGGGAAATGCGACGTTGCTGACCAACGTCACAACGGCTTTGGGTTTTGCGACCTTCATTTTTACACACAGCGACATGTTGCGTGAGTTTGGTGTCGTCGCTTCCATCAACATTTTGGTGATGTTTGGGATATCAATCGTGATTATCCCAGCCTTGATGACTTGGCTCCCTGCTCCAAAAGTCAAGCACACGAGGCACCTCGATCGACGGTGGATGTTTGCATTCGTCAATCGATTGGTGGTGATCGTCCAAGACCACCGTCCGCGAGTCTACATCGGAGCCTTGGTTGTTTTGTTGTTCAGTCTCGGAGGTGTTTGGCAAATGGAAACCACCGGAAATATCGTAGATGATTTGCCGGATGATGACCGGGTCATCCAAGATTTGAAGTGGATGGAGTCTCGATTCCAAGGAGCGATGCCATTTGAAATCATGGTTGATACCCATAAGCCTAACGGGGCAACCAACCCGGCTGTGCAAAACCGCATTGAAAAAATGCAATTGTTGCTCAGAACCTATCCCGAGTTTAGTCGTTCGATCAGTGCTGTGGATGCGGCGAAGTTTGCTAATCAGGTTTATTTTGGTGGCTCGCCAGGGCGCTATCGCTTGCCATCGAGGCAAGAACGCTCCTTTATCGGCCCCTGGATTCGTGGAACAGCTGAGGCTGCGAAGAAAACTTCTGAGGCGGAAGGAGTGATAGGAAACTTCTTCAATTCGACCCAGTCGATTGCCCGCGTTTCCTCCCAAATGGCGGACATAGGGACGTTGGAAATGAGGGATTTGATGTCGCGAATTAGGCCTCGGCTGGACAGCATTTTTCCTCCAGACCAATTCGGCTTGATCCTGACTGGAACGAGTGTCGTATTCCTGGAAGGGACGAGCTATATGGTCAAGAATTTGGGCATTTCCATGGCCCTGGCCATTTGTGTTATTGCGTTGATGATGGCATTGTTATTTAAATCGGCTAGGATGGTCGCAATCGCACTGATTCCCAACTTATTTCCCTTGCTTTTCACCGCGGGATTCATGGGTTGGACGGGGATTGCCATTAAACCTTCGACCATTTTGGTTTTTAGTATTGCGTTCGGTATTTCCGTGGACGACACCATTCACTTTTTGGCCAAATACCGGCAGGAGCTCAATCTTAAATCGTGGAATATTCGGGAGTCGGTCATTCTGGCGTTGAAAGAGACTGGCGTGAGCATGATGTACACATCGATTGTGCTCTTTTTGGTTTCTTGATGTTCGCGATGTCCGGCTTTGACGGGACAAGATCATTGGGACTGCTGGTGTCAATAACCTTGGGCGTGGCCATGTTCACCAATCTTCTTTTGCTGCCTTCCTTGTTATTGGCATTTGAGAAGTCGCTGACCACGAAATCTTTTTCGGAGCCGTTCTTTTCCATTTTGGATGAGGAAGAGGACATTGAATTGGAAGAACTCGAGATTCAATTGGGGATGTCGCCGGGCAAGGGAGAAGAGCTGCACGAAGAGCTCTTGAAACAAAGAGGCCAAGAATCGTCATCATGATTCTATTTTAAAATGCATCGTATTTTAGATGAACAAAGGCTTTAATCACACGACCATGAAAGGAATCATATTAGCAGGCGGATCAGGTACACGGCTTTGGCCTTTGACCAAGGCCCTGAGCAAGCAATTGATGCCCATCTATGACAAGCCGATGATTTATTACCCCCTCTCCACGTTGATGCTCAGTGGAATCCGGGATATTTTGATCATCTCGACACCGACGGATTTGCCAGGCTTCGAACGCTTGTTGGGTGACGGGAGTTCCATTGGGTGCAACATTCAATATGCCGAACAACAGGTGCCCAATGGATTGGCGCAAGCTTTTGTTATCGGAGAGTCGTTCGTTGGGAATGACAAAGTGGCGCTGGTGCTCGGCGACAACATATTCTATGGCAAAGGATTTGGTCGGCAGTTGCGAGCGAATACTGACCCGGATGGAGCCATTGTTTACGCCTATTATGTGACGGATCCGGAGCGATACGGCGTTGTTTCGTTTGATGAAGCGGGTCGTGTTCAAAGCATTGAAGAAAAGCCTGAAAACCCGCTATCAAATTATGCAGTACCCGGGTTGTATTTCTATGACAATGATGTCGTGGAGATTGCAAAAAACTTGAAGCCAAGTGCACGAGGCGAATATGAAATCACCGATGTCAATCGAGCATATCTCGAAGCTGACAAACTCTTTGTTTCCAAATTGGATCGTGGAATGGCTTGGTTGGATACGGGCACCCACGCGTCGTTGATGCAGGCATCGCAATACGTTCAAGTCATCGAAGAACGGCAGGGTTTGAAAATTGGGTGCATCGAGGAAATTGCATGGCGGATGGATTTCATCACCGATGAAGCTTTGCTCCAGGTTGCAGAACCCCTGCGGA